>CAZWFH010000010.1:0-19675 GCA_964632105.1 uncultured Atribacterota bacterium | reverse complement strand
GTAAGAGAATCTATCCAGAAAGCAAAAAAGATATTAAAAAAAGAATAATAATTAATTACTTAATCTAATATTGTTTATCCATTTTTATTGTTTTAAAGAAATCTTACTTTTTGTATCTTCCTTTTGTCATTTTCTCAAAAGAGGGAATCCAGCATATTTCCCCATTTTTTTCTTATCAAAAAGAGCAGCTAAAACAAAGCTTACAGAAAGTTTCAGAAAAAATAAGAAAAAAATTTAAAAAATTTTCCAAAAACTTGACTTTTTAAATAGATGTGATATATTAAAAACATATTCTTATAATGTATTATGTATACATTATAAGAATATGTTTTAAAGATACTACACTGTCAAATTAACATAAAACTCTGTTGAGGTTAAAATGAATAGATTTTTTGAGATAAACGATTATGAATTATTAAGCAAAAAGGTTTATCGTATACTAAAAGCAAGGATTATAAAGGGAGATTTAGCACAAGGCATTAAATTATTTGAAGGAAAGATTGCAGAACAGTTGGGTATAAGTAGAACTCCAGTTAGGGAAGCTTTAAGAGAACTAGCTGCTGAAGGATTTGTTAAAACAAGTCCTAATCAAGGGGTAATGGTCAACAATATTTCATTTGAGGATGTTCGAGAAGTTTTGCAAATTCGTGGTGTTTTAGAAGGTTTAGCAATACGTCTTGCTACTGAAAAGATTACCCAAGAGGAAATTAAAAAATTAGAAAATATTATTGAGGAGATGAATAACTATTCTTCCAACAATTCTAATATGAGTAATGATATTTTGGTTTATAGTAAACTGGATGCCAAATTTCATAATTTAATATTTAATATTTGTACGAATAGAAGATTAAAAAGTGTTTATAATAATTTAAAAGACCTTGTGGAGAGATTCCGGATTAAGGCGTTTAGTATTCCTGGAACAGTCGCCATATCTATAAATGAGCATCGAGAGATTTTAGATGCTTTGAAAAAAGGCGATTCCGCATTGGCTGATAGATTAAGTCAAAAACATATGGAGACTGCAATCAGCAATATTTGCAAAAAATAAGACTGAAAAAATGTAAAATAAAAAGGGACAAATAAGAATGCGCAAAGTTAAGGTAAATCAGATCAAAAATAAAGTAAAAGAGCTATTCCTTAAAGCCAATTACCATATTGATCAAGAATTAATGAGTCTCCTGCAAAAATCCCTCAAGGAAGAGACCTCCCCCATCGGTAAATCAGTCTTGCAGATGATTATCGAAAATAATAAGATTGCCTCATCTGAAGAGATAGCCATCTGTCAGGACACCGGACTGGCAGTAGTATTTGTTGAATTAGGCCAAGACGTCCAGATAACTGATGGTGACTTTACCGAAGCCATAAACCAGGGAGTTAGAGAAGCATACCAGGAAGGATACCTCAGAAAATCTGTTGTAGATGACCCGGTCTTTGAAAGAAAGAACACCAAGACCAATACCCCGGCAGTCATCTATACTGATATAGTCTCCGGAGATAAAATAAAATTTTTAGTAATGCCCAAAGGATTCGGCAGCGAAAACATGAGTGCCCTTGCTATGCTAAAACCAGCCGATGGGCCAGAAGGGATAGTAAACTTTATCGTAGAGATAGTAAAAAAAGCTGGACCCAACCCTTGCCCTCCTACCATCATCGGAGTAGGTATCGGAGGGACTGCCGATAGGGCTATGGTCATTGCTAAAAAGGCTATCGCCCGCAAAATAGGCAAACACAACCAAAACGAGAAATATGCTGCTATGGAAAAAGAGGCTTTAGAGAAGATAAATAACTCAGGTATTGGACCAGCAGGATTAGGTGGTAAGACTACTTCCTTAGCTATAAACATAGACTATCTTCCCACCCATATAGCCGGTATGCCAGTTGCTATAAATGTTTGTTGTCATGCCGCCCGCCATGCTGAAGGAATACTATAGGAAGGAGAATGAAAGAATGGATCAAGAAAAAAAGATAACCACCCCCTTGGATGATAAGAGCGTTAGGCAATCAAAAGCCGGGGATTCAGTACTGATAACCGGCTATATCTACACCGGAAGAGACGCTGCCCACAAAAGACTGATCGAACTTATAGAAAAACACCAAGAGCTTCCTATAGATATTAAAGGTCAGATCGTCTACTATGTAGGACCAGCCCCTGCTAAACCGGGATACCCCTGTGGTTCAGCCGGCCCTACCACCTCCTATCGTATGGATCCCTATGCCCCCTATCTCTTAGATCGAGGTCTTAAGGGGATGATCGGCAAGGGTCTGCGCTCTAAGGAAGTAATTGAGAGTATGAAGAAGAACAAAGCAGTCTATTTTGGAGCAATAGGAGGAGCGGCTGCTCTAATTGCCCGAAGTATTAAAAAATCTGAAATAATAGCTTATGAAGATTTAGGGGCAGAAGCCATCCATCGTTACTACGTAGAGGATTTTCCCGCTATCGTGATAATCGACTGTCAGGGGAATAACCTCTACGAAACAGAACCACCAAAATACAAAAGATAACAAAAAAGAAAAGGAGATAAAGATAGATGAACCTAAACGAAGAGGCTTTAAAACTGCACGAAGAGAACAGAGGTAAAATTGAAGTAATAAGCAAAACTGAAGTGAAAGACATGCACGACTTAGCTGTAGTCTATACCCCCGGAGTAGCTGAACCCTGCAGAAAGATTCATGATAAAACTTCAGAAGTATACAAGTATACTTCCAAGGGGAATATGGTAGCTGTAGTAAGTGATGGTACTGCAGTTTTAGGTCTGGGAGATATAGGTCCTGAGGCAGCTCTTCCGGTAATGGAAGGGAAAGCAGTTCTTTTTAAACACTTTGCTGGAATAGATGCCTTTCCTATCTGCCTTGCTAGTAAAGATCCAGATAAAATTGTAGAAGCTGTAACCTTAATAGCTCCTACTTTTGGAGGTATTAATCTTGAAGATATCAGTGCTCCTCGTTGTTTTGAAATAGAAGAAAGACTTAAAAAGATACTTGATATTCCCGTATTTCATGATGATCAACACGGGACTGCAGTAATTGTTTTATCTGGTCTGATCAATGCCTTAAAAATAGTAGGTAAAGATATAAAAAAGATTAAGATAACGGTAAATGGAGCTGGAGCAGCGGCTACAGCAGTAACCAAATTTTTACTTTCAGCTGGAGTAAAAAATGCCATTCTTTGTGATTCCAAAGGAATCATTTATGAAGGCAGAAAAGAGAATATGAATCCGGTCAAAGAAGAAATGGCTAAAGTCACTAATCGGAAGATGATTAAAGGTACTTTAGCAGATGCCATAATAGGAGCAGATGTATTTTTAGGCCTATCGGTAGCCGGTGCCTTAAAACCGGAGATGGTAAAAACTATGGCTTCTGATCCCATTATCTTTGCTATGGCTAATCCTATTCCCGAGATTATGCCTGATGAAGCCAAAAAAGCCGGTGCCCGAATTGTTGCTACCGGCAGATCTGACTTTCCTAATCAAGTGAATAACTGTCTCGGCTTTCCTGGAATCTTTAAAGGAGCCCTTAAAGTGAGAGCAAGTCAGATAAATGAAGAGATGAAAATGGCAGCATCTCATGCTCTCGCTTCTTTAATAAGTGGAGAAGACCTAAATAAAGGGATTATTATTCCTGATGCCTTTGATCCGCGAGTAGTAAAAGTAGAATCAGAAGCAGTAGCTAAGGCAGCAATAGAAAGTGGGGTGGCGAGAATATAAAATTGATTTAGAAATTTTCGATAATTAAAAATAAATAAAATTTAATAGTAAATTAGTTAATCTTTATAAGTATAAAGTTTAATTATAAAAATAAAAAAAAAGGAGTAAAAATAATGTTATTTAAAGAGACTAGAGATTTTTTAGAAAAGTTGGGTTTACCAAGAGGAGATTTATTCGATTTACCTACTTCAGGGAAGACTTTTCCGGATGGAGCCCATTATAGGTTGGAGGTCCCTACTGTTAATTCGGCAGAAGCTATAAGATCATTACTAGAAAATGCTAAACGTCAAGGGGTAACAATAAATAGAGTAGATGAGACTTACGGCATCTTTAGACATACCCTTACTGAAATAAAAGAATATGCTAAAATAGGTAAAGACTTTGGTTGCGGAATTACTTTCTCTGTAGGACCAAGAGCTACCTATGATACGGGAGCAACAGTACTTTCTCCTCAAGGGGTAAGGATAGGTTACCGCTTAAGGGGCATGGAACAGATTTGTCGAGCTGTAGAAGATATTAAAAGAGCAATAGATTGTGGTATCAGAGGAATTCTAATTTATGATGAAGGCTTACTTTGGCTGGTGAATGAGATGAGAAAAGCAGGGAAGCTCCCTAAAAATTTACGTTTTAAAATATCAGCTCATTGTGGTCATTGTAATGCAGTTTCTTTTCACGTATTGGAAGGATTAGGAGCAGATACGATTAATCCTGTGCGAGATCTATCCTTACCCATGTTAGCGGCTTTAAGGAGAGGTACTTCTTTACCTATAGATCTGCATACTGACAACCCTCCTGCCTCTGGTGGCTTTATTCGTTCTTACGAAGCTCCAGAGATAGCCAGAGTTGCATCCCCCTGTCATTTAAAATGCGGTAACTCAGTACTAACTGCTCATGGGATAATTACTAGTGCTCATGATGGTGAACTTATGGCTAACCAGGCAGTGATCATTAAAGAAATGATGGATAAATATTTCCCTGAAGCAATTCAAAGTGAGCCAAATCAACCGGATATGGCGATTCCGGAAATTTAATTCAGTAGAAAATCCCCGCCTGTAAAGGCGGGGATGAGAGCTATTTCCTGTTTCTTCAGTTCGTACTTTGCTATAATGGATACATGAAATTATATAAAGCGGCTCATACCGTATATAAAACTAAAATATCATATTGTTTGGATCACACGCTATCGGAGGAAGATTCTGGTCACCGGCGTAAAAAGTTATCTGAAAATAAAGCTTCAGGAAATCAGGAGATATTATCCGGATTGGGAATATATAGAGATAGGAATAAAACAAGATCACGTTTATTTATATAGGGTCATTCCCCCAAAGTATGCGGTAAGCAAAGTAGTGGAAACCATCAAAAAAAATACCAACAGATCCCTTAGCAGAAAGTTTGTTTTCTTGAAAAAGTATATTGGAACAGACAAGGCATTTGAGGTAAAGGGTATTTTGTATCTACAATAATATAAACAAAGCAGTAATCCGAAGATAGTCCAATCACCAGAAGAGGAAAAAACGGGACAAGCAAAGCTTAAGTTTTGAATGTACCACACCTGTAAAGTCGTGGGAATCGATTTAAATACTTAGTTAATTACAGAAAGAGAATTTTATTAAAAATTAGGATACAAATTACTAAAAAAGGAGAAGAATAAAGTGGTAAAAAAAATTACCGTTAATGAAAGTGAAGTTAAACCAATAAGAAGAGACCCGCCGAGAACTTCGAAGATATTACTGACTGAAAAAAGCGTAGGTTCACGTAATATGTCAATGGGGGTTAATTATACCGACGTAGGAAGCATGATTCCAAGTGCAATACATGATAAACAAGACGAAGCAATGTTTCTAACTCAAGGAAGGGCAAAATTGGTTATAGAAGACAAAGACGAATACATTATGGAAACAAATACTGCTTTTTTTGTAAAGGCGGGAACAAAACATCGTATTGAAAATATTGGCAATGAGCCTTTTAAGATTGTATGGGTGTATTCTCCTCCATTGCCGACACATCTAAAAGAAAAATAAATAAATTATTATCTACATCCAGGGCTAATATACTTGAAAATACCTTTATAATAGCCCTAGTTAGATATCTAGTCTATTTTATCTAATTTAGCTTAGATATATTTTCTAGTTATCATTACTTTGAAAGGAGAAATAATGAAAGCAGCAGTTTTACATGCACCCGGTGATATCAGAATTGAGGATGTAGCTCTTCCAAAGACCAAGGATGATGAGGTATTGGTAGAGGTTCACAGTTGTGGAATTTGCGGTACTGATTTTCATGTATATAAGGGCGAAAGAGAAGTTAAATTACCCCTGATTCAAGGACATGAAATTGCTGGCAAAGTGGTAGAAATTGGTAAAAATGTAAATGAAAATTTGCTTAATGCAAGAGTTACAATTGAACCAAATTTTACCTGTGGAAAATGTTTCTTCTGTAAAACGGGGAGATATATTTTATGTGAAAATAGAAAGACTTTGGGTTTAACTTTATCAGGTGGGTTTTGTGAATATATAGCAGCTCCACAAGAATATGTCTGGAAAATCAGTGAGCAAATATTTTATGATGAAGGAGCTATTGTTGAACCTTTAACGGTTGGTTTTCATGCCGTAGAAAGAGCAAACATTAGATTGGGTCAGAAAGTTGTCGTTTTTGGTTTAGGAATTATTGGCCTTTCTATTGTTCAATTTGCAAAGCTTGCTGGTTCACAAGTTTGTGCTATTGATTTGGTAGAAAAAAGACTGGAACTTGCAAAGCAATTAGGAGCTGAAAAAACATTTAATGTTTCAAGAGAAGGTTCAAATTTAAATTTTGAAATTAATGAATAGAGTAACGGAAGTGTTGATAGGGTATTTGAAGCTGTTGGTGTACCAGCTGTTCAGGAGCAAGCCCTTCACATGGGGTAAGACCGGGTGGAAAATTAGTTCTTGTCGGTCAGTCGGCAAACCACATGAAACTATCCTCTCTTTTTGTAACTCGGCGAGAGATTGAAATTATTGGAACATTAGCATGTAATTTTGATTTTCCAACCGTAATTGATTTACTGGAAAGAGGCATAATTAATGCTAAGCCCCTGATTACTCATCAATTCAAATTAGATCAGCTCAAGGAAGCTTATGAGGTCATTGAAAAGCAGGAAGCAATTAAAGTTGTATTACATTGCCAGGAATAATAAAGAAAACAATCATATAATAATGATAAAATATGAATGTAATTAAAAGAAAGGAGTGATTTAGACTATGAGTAAATGGAATTTTCCTCAGGAAGGCTGTATGGATAAGGATAATGGGATGTATTTCCAAACCATGAATACAAAATCATTAAAAGAAAGGTTATCCAAGGATGATATCATCATCATTCCTGTTGGCAGTACGGAATGTCATGCCGCCCATTCACCATTTGGAGAAGATACCTATTTAGTTACCAGAATGGCTGAGCAGGTTGCAGCGAAAACCGGCTGTACGATAGCGCAACCTATCTGGTATGGTTCTCATCCCTATCAGCATGTCGGCATGCCTGGAACAGTTATTATCCCGGAATATGTTTTTATTGACAACTTGATAGCAATCATTGCAGGCCTGTGGAATGCGGGTTTTCGTAAACAGATTCTTTTAAACGGGCATGCTCAGGAGTATGTGATTCCCAATGCTATTCATATGTTTGAAAAAAAGTATCGGGTTCCGGCAGTGATTGCCAATGTAAATTGGCCCTTTGCCTGTGCTCAGTATCTAAAAGATAAAGAGCATGGTGGTCCCTTTGAGACACCATTCAGGCATGCTTGCGAAGTCGAAACTTCCCTGGCAATGGCGCTTTTCCCCGAATTTAATCATATCGAAGATGCAGTTGACACCAAAATTACTCCCTTTATTAAAGGAGATCATGTGGATAAAGGTGGCGATATTTATCAAAGACCATTGCCGGGACAATGTCAGATCGGATTCAGTCCTATGGAAATAAAAGGCACCCCTGAAGGAGTTGTCGGTTCAGCAACGTTGGCTGATCCGAAGAAAGCGCAACAAGCTGTTGAAGCAATATTGGATTATTTGGTTAAGTTGCATGATGATATTTTAGAAGCTTTTCCTCCGGGGAAATTACCTGCGGCGCACCTGATGTCAGAAAGACCTAAAGAGGAGATTGAAAAAGTATTGAAAGGTCCTCTAAATGGGGGCATTAGCATCTACGCTCTTGAGTAGGCAGTACTTCATTTATTACTATAAAAAATAGAAGGTGAGAAAGAATGGCGGAAAGTCAAGAAGCGACATTTCGAGTAAAAAGTTCAGATTTAAATGAATTTTGTCTGGCATGTTTTCTCAAAATTGGTTTATCTGATGAACATGCCAGGATTTTAAGTGATACCTTAATTCAGGCAAATCTGAGAGGAGTTGATTCTCATGGTATTACAAGATTGCCGGGATATTTTGAAAGAGCACAGAGAGGTTTAATTGAATACCGTAATAAAATAAATATTGAATCAAAAAATCTTTGCATAAGTACCATTGATGCTGAAAATAATTTTGGTCAACTAGTTGCGTATTATGGCATGAATGAGGCTATTATGAAGGCAAATCAAAAAGAAACAGGCGTTGGTTTTGTAGGCATTAGTCATACCAACCATATTGGTATGGCAGCGTATTATGCAATGATGGCAACTAAGCAGAATATGATTGGATTTGCCATGTCTAACACTCCTTCTACAGTTGCTCCCTGGGGCGGGTCAGAACCAATGCTTGGAACAAATCCAATTGCAATTGCCATTCCTGCGGGGAAAGAATATCCAATTGTATTAGATATGGCAACCAGTATAGTAGCCAGAGGTAAAATACGTCTAGCTTTAGATAATGGTCAAGAAATTCCTTTGGGTTGGGCGTTAGATGAGGAAGGTAATCCTACCATTGATCCTGAAAAAGCCATAAAAGGAGCCTTATTGCCATTTGGCGGACCCAAAGGGTATGCAATTTCTTTAATTATTCATATACTGTCTGCTGTACTAAGCAACTCGGCAAGAGAAATGGATGTAAAATCAATGTATGATTTTTCGGGAAAATCAGAAGTTGGTAATTTTCTTGGTGCCATCAGAATTAGCAGTTTCATATCGCAGGATTTGTTTGATCATGAAATAGATGAAATGATTAGACGAATAAAGAATTCAAAACGAGCTAAAGATGTGAACAGAATTTATCTGCCCGGAGAAATTGAATTTGAAGTACAAAAAGAAAGAGAAAAAAATGGTATTCCCATTTCTTCCGGGATTTATCGTACCTTGAAAACATTGGCTGACCAATTACAAATTCCTATATCCTTTTAAATAGACAATGCTGATGTTTAGAAATATGGTAAAATATTTTATAGATTTTAGAAAACTTACTCTTTTTTAATCTAGCGAGAACTCCCCACCTGTAAAGGTGGGGATGAGAGCATCTTTCCTGTTTCTTCTGGCCGTTCTTTGATAGAATATAAGGTATGAAATTATATAAAGCAGCCTATACCATATACAAAATCCAATATCATATCGTCTGGATCACCTGATATCGGAGAAAGATTTTAGTCACCGGGGTGAGAAGCTATTTAAAGACAAAGCTGCCAGAGATTAGAAAGTATTACCCTGATTGAGAGTATCTAGAAATAAGAATCAAACAAGATCATGTTTATCTGTACATGGTTATTCCTCCCAAATACACTGTGAGTAAAGTAGTCGAAACCATCAAGAAGAATACCAGCAGATCTCTAAGCAGAAAGTTTGCCTTCTTGGAAAAGATCTATTGGGACCAAAAAGGTATTTGGGGTAAAGGGTATTTTGTCTCAACTGTAGGAATCAATGAAGAAGTAATTCACCACTATGTTCAATTCCAAGCCGGAGAAGAAACAGGACAAGCACAGCTTGAGTTTTAAATGTACCAAATCTGTAATGGTGTGGGAAATCAATAAAATTAAATACAGATGAAGGAGGAGATAAAAATTGAATGAATCAAAAGATTACATTCTTGAAAGGATGAAGGAACGAAAGAGTATAAGAGATTATACTGAGGAGAAAATTAGTGAGAAAGATTTGAAACTTATATTGGAATGCGGAAGATTTGCTCCCTCGGGAGAAGATGCGCAACCCTGGAGATTTATTGTGGTTAGAGACCAAAAAAGCAAAGAGTTTTTAGCCCAGGTATCCAAAAATGGCAGTGGAAGAAGATTTACCGGTGAATTTTTAAGTAAACAGATGCAAGCAAGATTCACTGCCTTACAGGATCCGGAGAAAAGAAAAAAGATATTTAAAAAACTTACTTCCGGTAGTGTATCAGCCTTTGTGAGCCAGGCTGACCTTATTCTAATTGTCTGTGGTAAGAAAGATGTATGGGATACACCCTATGATTGTTCGGCTGCCATTGAAAATATTTTGTTGGCAGTGAGTGATTTAAAATTGGGTTCCTGTTGGGTGATTGCGCCGGTTATTGATGTTCGTGATGAAATCAAGATTAAAGAGTATTTTGATATTCCCGATGATTTAAAAGTCGTAAGCATCTTTCCTATCGGCTATCCTTCCCGGATTCCTAATGTACGTCCCAGGATTCCTTTAGAAAAATTAGTATATAGAGAAAAATATGGAGAGTTTTATTATCCACAGGGGGAGGTTGAATAATGACAACGGAAAGCAATCATTTTAAAGATACCTTGTTTTTTGAATCAATTAAAGAATTTTGGAATGAAAGAGGAAGAGGAGCGAAATATCGCTTAAACAGGGTTGGAGTTTCCTTTTTTAAAGATCAAATCAAATTGGGTAATTCAAGAGTAGAGAATGTTGAAAAATTTAAAAAATATTTGATTGATAATCATTATTGTACATCTGTAGAGTCCAGTGAGGAAGAGTTTTCATTCTCAGTGAATATTCATGATTGTTGTTTAAAAACTATTCGACAAAAATATGAAGATGATGGCATGGAAATCTTATGTTGCCCTATTGCCAATATGTTTATGTATATTTTTGAATTGGAAACGCAGATGTCTCCCGAATTATTACCCATTCAGGTTGAACATGATACCTGTAAGTTAGCGATGGCTAAAATGTGTAGCGATGAAGTGACGGAGGAGGAGTAAGAACATTGAGTAATAAAGTCATAGAATTAACAGAAGCTGTGAGAGAAATACCCCAGGATGGTGCTGAAGTAGCATTGGGAGGATTTGCTATTATACGAAACCCCATTGCTTTTGCGAATGAAATGATAAGGCAAAAGAAGAAAAACTTGAAATTGTATGCAGTATTAGGAAGCATGGATACTGATTTACTAGTAGGGGCAAATTGTGTAAGTTTTCTTGCATATTCTGGTGGTTCACTAGACAGGTTTGGGCGATTGGGTAGAATAAATGAGTCGATTGAAAGAAATACAATTGAAGTTGAAGAATATAGCGGATTAAGTATTTCTTTACGATTTCTTGCAGGTTCATTGGGAATGCCTTTTGTTCCAACCAAAACATTATTAGGAACAGATATGTTAAATAATTTGCAAAATAAAAAGAGTGATGCCATCAAAGTAATAGATTCTCCTTTTTCAGATAATGATAAGATAGTTGCACTAAAAGCGATTAATCCCGATTTTGCGGTTATACACGCTCAAATGGCTGATGAAAAAGGGAATGTTATTATTGAAGGACCTAGATGGGATTTGGAATTGGCATTGTCAGCAAAAAAATTGTTTGTGACAGTTGAAAAAATTGTATCTAACAAATATATAAAAAAGTATCCCGAAAAAGTGTCAATTCCAAGTATCTCTACCTATAAAGTGATCGAAGTTCCCTATGGGGCATTTCCCAGTTCTGTCTATAACTGTTATGATTATTATAGTAAGCTGTTGAAAGAGTATGCTAAAGCTAATATGGATGCATTTCAGTTTAACAAGTTTTTACAAAAATATATTTTGAATTCCAAGGATCATTCAGATTTTTTACTGAAAACTTGTACTTTAGATGAGTTATTAAATCTAAAAGTTGATCCACATTACGGCTATCCTATTGGATTGAGAGGTAAGCAGAATGAGTAAATATACTACCAATGAATTAATGGCAGTAGCTGCTTCACATTTATTACAGGATAAACAAAATGTTGTTGTTGGTATTGGTTTACCACAGATTGCAACCATTCTTGCCCAAAATACACATGCACCAAATTTAAGTATTATCTATGAACATGGAGTTGTAAACCCGCAGCCTATTGATATGGGAGTCGGTATTGCAGACCCTCGTTTATGGTATCAAGCAGATTATTTCACATCATTTGTTGGTGCTTTAGGTTGTTTATTGCAAAAAGGTTTAGTTGATGTGGGATTTTTAGGGGGATTACAAGTTGATCAATATGGAAATCTTAATTCAACTCTGGTTAAAACTGATAATGGTTTTAAACATTATACCGGAAGCGGTGGTGCCGGAGATATTGCCACCTATTCAAAAAATATTTTTGTTATGATGAGGCATGAAAAGAGAAAAATTGTGGATACAGTTGATTTTATTACCAGCGTTGGCTACTACAAAGGGAAAACTTCACGAGAAGATATAGGATTACCCGCATGCAATTCAGTTAAAATTATTACAAACCTGTGTGTATTAGGTTTTAGTAAAGCAGATAAAAAGATTCAGATTGATTCAATTCATCCGGGAGTTAGCTTGGAAGAGGTTAAAGAAAATACTGGAGCATCTTTCTTAATTCCTGTTAAACCAAGAGTTACGGAAGAACCAAGCAAGGAAGAGATTGAGTTATTAGAAAATCAGATTGATCCTGATCACCAATATATATAAATTGTGCTAAACTTTACACATTAAAGGGAAAGTAATTATTTGTTAGAAGTTTCTTAAATAATAAGAAGAAAGGAGAAATATGTTATAAAAAGAGCAAGCTATTTTATAGTAATAATCATGATTGCAATATTTTTATTTAGCCTGATTGGTTTCTGTGCAGATTCTTACCCGGAGCGAAACATTCAGTGTGTCGTGGGATTTTCTCCGGGCGGACCTACTGATGTTATTGCCAGAGGTTCTGTTCCTATTTTACAGGAGATATTAGGCGTTGGTATCGCGATCTCTAATTTGCCCGGAGCAGCAGGAGCAACTGCAGCTAAGCATGTTTTGGATCAGCCGGCAGATGGTTACACTTTCTATTATGGTTCAGAAATTATGTCCATATGGCAAACCATGGGGACAATGGATGTATCTCCCCTGAGAGATTTTGTTCCAATCAAATTAGTGTCAGAAGCAACACCCGTACTGGCAGTTCCTACCAAATCTCAATTTTCTTCAGCAGAGGAATTTGTAAAGTATGCCCAGGATAATCCAGGGGAATTAAGAATCGGTACTGCCGGGCCAGGGACTGTTCCCCATGTTTCCGGGTTGATGTTACAGCAGGAACTGGGGTGTGAATTTACTTTTGTCCCTTATCAGGGTGGTAAACCAGCTATTACAGCAGTAATGGGTGCACAGGTAGATGCAACGATTGAAATGGTTCAGTCTATGGTTTCTGCACACGAAGGTGGACAGTTAAAAATATTGGCTTCTTTTACGAATAAGCCAATACCCGGATTAGAGGAGATACCCCCGATAGGACAAATCTATAGTGAATTACAAGAACATTTACCATACGGCCCGTATTTCGGTTCTTTTGTTAAAAAAGGAACACCGGAAGAGGTTATCAATGTTTTGACAGAAGCAATGGAAAAAGTGATTACCGATCAGCGCTGGATTGACTATACAGATAAATTATTCCTAACAAGAATTGATTATAGTGGAGAGGAAGCTGTAAAATATTTAGAAGATTGGACTTCGAGGTCAGCTTGGCTTCTCTATGATGCAGGTGGTGCACCCAATTCACCTGAAGAGTTCGGGATACCCAGATTAAATAAGTAATGAACACGAGGTAATATTTCCAAGGTGCTGTTTTCCCTTTAATGTGTAATTTTATATTTTAAAATAGGATTTTATAGAAAGGTTTTGATATTTATTATGGTAGTAGTGGATAAGAAAAAATGCATAGGATGTGGGGTATGTGCAACATTATGTCCTGTAGGAGCCATAACGCTTTCGGAAGGCAATCAGCAGTATGCCATGATTGACTATGATTTATGCATTGAGTGTTTCACGTGTATTGAAACATGCCCTCAAGAAGCAATATATAAAGATGATAACCAATTAAATGAATAGGATGGCTTCAAAATATGAATAATAACGAGGAAGATCATGTAATATTTAGGCTTATTTCACTTTTGTTTGTTGCATTAGTTATAATTATTATCTATTTTGATATAAGCAGGAAGTATATTCAACAAAGTATTGAACTATTTACGGTAGATTCGCCAATATTCTTTCCTTTTTTGCTCGTTTTGACTTTATTTATATGCTTTATTTTTGAATTACGAACTGAAATCAAGGAGATTTTAAATATTTTTAACTATTATGGGAAAAAAGATACAATAAAACAAAATCAAAATATTCAAAAAACAAAGGAAATATTAAATCTTTTTGTTTTCACAACTGTTAGTTTGATTTATGTTTATATATTGCCTATTTTACATTTTATCTTTGCCACTAGTTTATATATGTTTTGTATCATGTTTGTGGTTAATGAATCAGATAAAATTATTTTCAGGTTCGTTAAGTCATTGCTTGCTACCGGGGTCACGATTCCAATAATCTATTATATATTTTATGGGATTTTTAATGTGATCCTACCTTAAATACTCGAGTTTAATAGAAAGGAGTTTCTATGCTGACTCTATTACTATACAATTTAGTTGGCACTATCGTTGGTTTAGTTATGGGAGCCTTGCCAGGGTTAACCGTTACCATAACAGTTGCTTTGATTGTATCTTTAACTTTTGGGTGGCAAATGGTAGATGCCCTTGTTTTTATTCTTGGTGCTTTTTGTGGTGGTGTTTTAGGCGGTGCCCTATCAGCTATCACCATAAATATTCCGGGAACAGCCGCTGCTGTTGCAACAACTTTTGATGGTTTTCCGCTTAAACAAAGAGGAGAGGCAGATACTGCTTTAGGACTTGCTCTTTTTAGCAGTATAGTTGGGGGATTGTTTGGAGTTTCCTTTTTTTAATATTAGGTCCTATCATTGGAAAATTTGCCCTTCAATTTGGTGCACAGGAATATTTTGTTTTAACTGTTTGGGGCTTAACCTTAGTTGCCGTATTAAGTAAAGGGAATTTTAGAAAAGGTATCATTGGTGCATTTATTGGTATATTTATTGGGATGATAGGGATGGACCCGGTTACCGGATTAATTAGATTTACTTTGGGTATTTCAATTCTTAGTGGAGGAATCCATTATGTTATCGCTATGATAGGATTGTTTGGGATGAAAGAGGTCTTTGTTCAATTAAATAGTACAATAGGATTTAAATGTGATATTGAGGGTTACAAAATATCTAATTTGTTACCAAACTTTAAATTGCTTAGAAGATTAAACTTAAAGTGGTTAATATCTGCACCAATTGGAGCCATCGTAGGATTATTGCCTGGCACGGGTGGGGATGTTGGAGCCCTGGTTGCTTACGGCTTTATCAAGAATGTAATAAAAAAACCAAGCAGGCCATTTGGAAAGGGAGCTTATGAAGGTGTTATAGTTCCTGAAACTGCAAATAAAGCCGCCGTTGGTGGCGCTCTAACAACGATGTTAACTTTAGGCATCCCCGGTGATTCAGTTACTGCTGTTATATTGGGGGCTTTTTATATCCATGGCTTACTGCCTGGACCAACTTTTATGTTAACAGAAAAAAGTTATTTTTATCTCATTGCCATTTTTATTACAACTGGGATGTTTTTTGATTATTTTATTGGGATTATCGGAAGTAATGCGATGATAAAAATGTTAAACCTGCCAAAATGGTATTTAATAGGCTTTATCTCTGTTCTTTGTATTGTTGGATCCTATGCTTTACAAAATAAATTAACCGATATAATGTTTATGGTTATTTTTGGTCTAATGGGTTATATTTTAGAAAAATCAAATTACCCTGTTAGTCCGATTATTTTAGGAATTATTTTAGGTCCGATGGTAGAAATAAATTTTAGACAAGCATTAATAATTACTGGTAGTTTTCAAAGTCTCTTTATATCATTTTTTACTAGACCTATTTGTTTGATTTTGATTATCTTAGTTGCTGTGTCTTTCCTTCTTCAGGGTAAGATGAAGGAAACTAAAGTTATTTAGAGCAGAGCACTTGATTTCTAATTTATAAAATTTTATATATGCTAGCCTCGTCAAGATCATTAACATAACAGTTTTCTATTATCTTTATTACAAAAAAGTGTATCAAAATTAGTAGGTACGAATAACAGATCAAATTTGAAATAAATTTTATAGAAAGGATTGTGATATTTATGTATGGATATTGGGGAAAAGTGCTGAGAGTAAATTTAAGTAATAAATCTTTCAAGGTAGAAGATGTTCAAGAAAATGTTTGGAAAAAATATATTGGAGGATCAGGTTATGGAGCAAAAGTTCTTATTGAAGAAACACCGCCAAAAATTGATCCTTTTTCTGAAAAAAATAAGATTATATTTGCCGTAGGCCTTTGGCAAGCTGCAAAAGCTCCGGGAAGTGGAAAATGGAGTGTTACTACAAAATCACCGTTAACCGGAACTTTTATGGATTCCTCCGGCGGAGGTAATTTTGCTATGGCCATCAAAAAAACAGGGTATGATGCAATAATTATTGAGGGTAAAAGTAACTCACCCGTTATTTTAAGAATAGAAGACGGTCAAGCAAAAATAGAGGATGGTTCTAGTTTATGGAGCAAAGATACAGTAGATACTTTTTTGGAACTAAAGGGAAAATTATATGATCGGAGATACAGTATTGTTTGTATTGGACCTTCTGGTGAAGCAGAACATCCCATTGGCTGTATTAGCTGTGATGGTCATAGTGTTGCTGGTCGTGGTGGAGCTGGTTCTGTTATGGGTTCAAAGAAATTAAAAGCAATTGCAATATTAGGCACAAAACAAGTTCCGCTTTATGATGCTGACCAAGTTAAAAACAAATCAGTGGAATTAATGAGAATATTTGCAGAAAGATCTGCTGAAAAAAGAAAAACTGGAACTACCAGTGCTCCTATCAAGTTCGAGTCGATTGGTAATTTGCCTATAAAGTATTGGACTGGAGAGTCATGGCCAGAGGCGTATAAAATTGGCGCACCAGAGTATAATGAAGTTTTAGATGTAAAACCTAGATTTTGTGTGAATTGTCCCTATGGATGTCATCGGCATATTAAACTGGAAAAACCTGAGAAATATGCTGTTGAGGGTTCTGGGCCAGGATACGAGACACTGGCTTTAATGGGTAGTTCCTTTTTGTGTTCAGATTTACCAGCTATTGCAAAAGCGAATGATATTTGTAATCGGATGGGGATTGATACGATCTCTACTGGAGCATGGGTCAGTTTTTTAGCTGAATGTTATGAAAAAGGCTTGATTAATAAGAAAGATACTGAAGGATTAGAGGTAAATTGGGGAGATGGTGAAGTTTTAGTTGAGCTAACTAAAAAAATCTCACAATTGTCTGGAATTGGATCTTGGTTTCAGAAGGGAATTATTGGAGCAGCAGAGAAAATTGGACCTGAAACAAAAGAATTAATTGTTCATGTTAAAAATATGGATTATCCGGGTCATGATCCAAGATGTTTCATAGCTGCTGGACTTAATTATGCTACAGGTACTCGTGGGGCATGTCATGAGAGAGCAGATGCCCAGGGATTCTTCTATCCTGAATTAGGTATGAAAGGACCGGCAACATCAATGGAAGAAGTACCAGCTTACGTCTGTACCCAACAGAATATGAGTAGCTTGGCTAATCAACTCTCTATTTGTAAATTTATGCTTCGAGTACCAAAGATTAAATTAGCTGAAATTGTAGAAATATTAAATGCATCCACTGGTTGGGGTTGGACCATTGAAGATTTAGAGAAAGCTGGTAAACGAGTGTTTACTTTGGAGAGGTTAATCAATGTTCGAGATGGTATTTCCAGAAAGGATGATATCCTTCCCAAGAAAATGACTATTCCAGCGAAAAATGGACCCAGAAAAGGGAGGGCTCCAGTTCCTCATGATAAAGCTCTGGATAAATATTATAAACTTAGAGATTGGGATATAAATGGTATACCAACGAAGGAAGCATTAATGGAAGTTGATTTGGAAGAATATCTAGAGTTTTTACCATCATCGATAAATGAAATAAAAAATTTTAACATTACCTAATATCTTTTGCTAAGATTTTTAAGAAAGCCTTAAATTAATAAAGTAAAATTCGCAAAGAAAGTTTCTAATAGTTTTAAAATATTGCATTAAACTTTTGGGATGAGATGCTACAGGAGGGATTTCTTCTTATAATAAGTGAATCAAGTTAGAACATAATTGGTTCCGATATAATAAAGCGAAGGTAAAGAATGATTAAAGTAAGGATTATTTTTACAGGTTATTTAAAGAATAAATATTTAACAAAGGAAATAGAATTAAATTATAAAAAGCCAGTAAAGATTCATAAAGTATTAAGAGAATGCAAAATCTCCACTGCTGATGTGTTTTTTATTACAGTAAGAGATTTGATTATTAAAGAGGATTATCTTCTTACTAGATCTGAGGAGGTAAAACTATTACCAGTTATTGGTGGAGGATAAGAAAATAAAATATCTACATCAAAATTTATTCATTACTCGCCTTATCATTTGATAAAGATAAAGCTGGTAGATCGGCTACAAGATTACTTTTTATTCTTTTTTAGTTTTAGATTTCGAACCTTTCTGTTGCTTATTTTAATTTTTTTTATCCGACAGTCAAAGCACTTCTTATAGATCCTTCGCTATATTTTCCCTATCCGAATCTCGGTATGACAGGAGAAAAATATCTTTGGTCAATATATTTTAAAAAGAAGGATTTTTTAAATAAATTTAGTATGGTATAGTATATATAGATATTTAAATTTAATAATAAATATTTTTATGGTATAAAGGATATAAAGGATATAAGATGAGAGAGATTAGGTAAAGCAAGTAAAAAATAAGATAAAAAGATTATTTTTAAAAGCCAATTATCACATTAATAGGGATTAGATACTTAAATTTGAAGGAGCTCTAATTGAGGAGAAGACTTCTCCTATTATTATTTTAGGCATCTAATTAAATAAAGGTTACATTTTAAAATGGATAAATTATTTGAAATAAACGATTATGAATTATTAAGTAAAAAAGTTTATCGTATACTGAAAGCAAGGATTATAAGGGGAGATTTAGCACAAGGCGGTAAATTATTTGAAGCTAAAATTGCGAAACAGTTAGGTGTAAGCAGAACTCCAGTTAGGGAGGCTTTAAGAGAATTAGCTGCTGAAGGATTTGTTACGATGAGTCCAAATCAGGGAATGGTTCTTAATTAAAATATGGCACTACATTGACCTTTCAAACTGAAACCCTTTATTTTATTCAATGTCATTAACTTAAGAATTCAAGAACAAAAGGACATCGGAAATAACTAAACTAATAGTTGTTTCCGATGTCCTTTTGTTCTTGAATGTAGTGAGAAATACTTTGTAAAATTATTGTATGAAAATGTTTTATGTGATATCATTGTAGTGAGAGGTGATTTGTTTGTTTATAAAGATTCTTACCAAAAAATATGCTGGTAAAGCTCATTATTATGCTAGTCTAGTTGAAAATAAAAGAGAAAATAACCAGGTAAAACAAACAGTAATAGCTTATCTGGGAGCAGTCACCGAAGATCAGATTCCCTATTTAAAAGCTGCATATGCAAAAAAGAAACCTCGTCTTGTTTATGATGATGGCTCAAAAAGGATGTGATTGTATGTTAGTTAAATTTCAAAAGTGCACTATTTAAGAATCAAAAGTGCACTAAATTAAACTCAATATTTCTCTTAGTTACACTTTAAAAGTGAGCCATCTTTAAAGATTAAAAATATACTATTTTTTTACTCTCTAGATGTAAATAAAT
>CAZWFH010000009.1:13539-20137 GCA_964632105.1 uncultured Atribacterota bacterium | reverse complement strand
AAAAACGAGCTTGAGCCCTTCGGGCAGCCGCTACATCTACAGACAGGAATCTGGAGTTTTATGCGGCTTAAATAAACCATTCCCATAATTTTAATAATATAATTATATCACAAAATTTAAGTTTTTGCTGTCCACTATAATTTCACCCGCACCCGTAAATAAGAAAAGCCCCCGGGCATAGAATTATTCCATGCTCGGGGAATTGTTGCTGTTCTATTTATTGCCAGTTGGCTCCAGGAACGGCATCATGTACTTGAACGGACCCCAGTGACTGTAAGGCTGGGTGTAGGGATTCTCCGATCCAGGCCAGTTGGTCCAATAGTACTCATCCCACGTGAGGAAACCGCAGTAGCCGTAGGTCGGAATTCCAGGCATCGCCGCGACGGCGAGCTTCAGACCTTCGATGCCGAGAGCGACCGTCGCCGCGGTGTCGGTTGGGTCGGTCTCTCTCAGGCTCTTGATGACTGCGTCCATCTCAGGACTCGACCACCGCGAATGGTGCCCGTAGGTGAGCGTACCCACCGGGGTCACGTACGCGGAGTTGTAGAAGTCGAGGGTCCTGTAGAGGTCAACGCCAGCGCCCCACGGCTCCTGGGCTGGCCAGTTGCATCCGACTTGGTACTGACCGTTCTGGCGCAGCGTGACTTGGGCGTCCGACGCAACATAAACCGCATCGATCCCGAACTGTTTCCACTGCTGGACCGCAGCATTACCATTCTTGAACTCATGATGCGAGGTATCGGTCATGCCTAGGACCTCGATCTTCCAAACCGTGCCGTCCGGCAGCAGCCATTGCCCGTCGCTGTTCTTCGAGAAACTGTTCTTCTCAAGCAGCTTCGCAGCGGCTTCGGGAGCGTACTTATACCAGCCGAGCCCGAAGGCCTGGTCTTGGACAGCGGGGTCGTCTGAGACAGCGTAGCCCCTGTCTCTTGCGTATTCGACAACTCGCTGCGGAGCATCCGTATCGTACGGCTGGAACGTCTCGCCGTTGCCCAGGTCGAGCGTGAAGGCCTCCAGCCATGGCTCCATCGGTTTAATGAAGTCTTTGGGGTAAGAGCCAAGCGACGGAATGTGAACCGGGCTCAACGTGGCCGTTCCGTCGACGGCCTGACCGACGTACTCGGCGATGTCGATCGCCAGCGTCAGTGCCCAGCGCACGTCAACATTATCGAACGGGGTTACCGCCGTGTTAAACGACAGTCCGGTAATGCACGGGTCGTTGTTCACAACCCACGGGAAGCCGGGCTGATATGCCCTGATCGTGTCGCCCCGCGCCAACGCGGCTATGAGCCCCTCCGCCGAAAGGTCCACTGCGTCAAGCCGATGCGTCAATTGGGCGACGATTTTCGCTCCCTCAGTACCGAAGGCTTGGAAGATAACGTACTTGGGTTTCGGTTCTCCGTAGAGGATCCCCGTTGGGCTCTTGTCCCAATTTTCACTCTTCTCCCAAATAGTCCAATACCCGTTCGGATCGTAGCTGTGCAGTTTGTACGGCCCACAACCGACGAAGGGATTAAATTCGAACGTGAGCGGATCTGTCGCTGTTTCGAAGATGTGTTTCGGCATGATCCAGATACAACCCCACCGGTCGAGGAAATTCGTATGGAATCTTGAGTTTGAGCGTTTGAGATCGAACACGACTTTGTAATCACCGTCTTTGTAGACGGCGCCTACGTTGTCGACCAGCGTGGAATGGGCGTTGAAGCCTGCCGTCGCCATGATCGTCTCAACGGTGTAAACGACATCGTCCGCTGTAAACGGAACCCCATCGCTCCACGTGACTCCTTCTCGTAACGGAATGGTCACGTGACCGAAGTCTTCGCTGTAGATCGCGTCCCCCGCAGCCAGACCGTTGATAATCTCGCCGGTGGCGAAATCAATAGACCATAGGGGCTCGTTCGCCAGATTCTGCATCCCTCGATCCCTCCACTTCCAACCAACCCACTCGTTGAAGTTGCTGGGACTACCAACACGTCCCGTCAATATACCAACTATCAGTGCCTCGCTTCTTGGCAGCTCCGGCGCGAGCTGGGCAAGGCCTGGAAGGGTAAGCAACACAACTCCAATCCACACTACTACTAGAATTTTCCATATCTTTTTCATAACTAACCTCCTAATAATATTAATTGTCTTTACAATAAATAGTAAGTCTTTTTTTTAGATTAACTTACCTATTACTAAACTATATTTCACCTCCTTTACAAATTTATTTTTTAGCTTTTCCAGTGATAAATAAAGCTGCCTTAAGAATAAAATAAATAAAGCAAAGTAATCTAACTTTTTAAAACTATTAAAAAACTTCCTTTTTTAAACTCTCCTTATTAGCACATTAATACTTCTAATTCTTCAGTCACTGCAATAAAGATGGCATTTAACAAGTACACCGTCAACATAAATAGCCTTTGGCGCTTCACGCTTGCATATATCCATTGTTCTAGGGCATCTTCCCGCGAATTTACAACCTTCTCTTAAATACTCCTCATGCTCGATATTCGAAAACGCAATTTCCCCCCTCCATTTTTTACTCGGATCCACTTCAGGAATGGATTCCCTAAGGAGTTTTGTGTATGGATGTTTTGGATTCATCAACACCTTTTCCACGGGTCCCATTTCCATAATGTTGCCCCTAAACATAATGGCGATTTGCCCACTCATGTAGTAAGCCGTAGCCAGATCGTGAGTGATATAGAGCACACTCATACTGAGTTCTTCCTCCAGATTCTTAAATAGATTCACGATAGACATTCTTATCGAGGCATCAACCATCGAGACAGGTTCATCTGCAATCAATAGAGAGGGAGCTGTCAGCAATGATCTGGCAATCGAGATTCTTTGAAGTTGTCCACCTGAGAATTCGCTCGGGTATCTTCCAGAGACTTCCTCAAACGAAAGTCCCACAGACTTCAATTTCCTATCAATCAGTTCCTGGGCTTCTTTATTGTCCCTTGCTAGCTTGTAGTTCTGAACTGTCTCAAACAAATAACAATCAACTTTTCTCAAAGGATTGAACGTCTCAAAAGGGTTTTGAAAAATCGTTTGCATTCCCTGTGTAAACCAGACCTTCTCCCCCTTCTTCGGTCTTCTGCCCTTGTATAGAATTGCGCCCGAAGTTGGTTCCTCAAATCCCAAGATCATTCTTGCAACCGTGGTTTTCCCACATCCGCTTTCGCCAGCTAAGGTGAAAATCTCTGTAGGTTTGATGTTAAAAGAAACATTGTCGACCGCAGTGATTTTCTGCCTTGATATAATGCTCCCTAAGAAGAACTCCTTCGTTAGATTTTTGATTTCAAGAAACAATTGCATCTTTTGCATCTTTCCCTTCCTTTATCAACCAACAGGCGACTTTATGATGGTTACCAGCATCAAATAATTCCGGCATTTGTTCTGTGCAGATAGCAAACGCGTAGGGACATCTTGGGTGAAACGAACATCCGCTAGGAATACTCACAAGAGAGGGTGGATTTCCAGGCACGCTCTCCCGACTTCCTGTGTCACCGAACTTTGGAAGTGAGTTAATCAAGTACTTCGTGTAGGGATGAAGTGGATTCCCAAAGATCTCTTCAGTTATCGCTTCTTCGATTATCTTTCCCGCATACATAATGCCTAGCCTGTCCGTGAGATTTGCGTGAACACCCATGTCGTGTGTCACCAATACAATCGTGTTCCCAAGGATCTCCTGAATACCTTTCAGAAGTTGGATCACTCCTCTTTGAACAACTACATCAAGGGCAGTCGTGGGTTCATCAGCAAATATTATTCGTGGTTTTAAAAGCGCTGCCAGGGCAATAGCAACTCTTTGCCTCATTCCGCCTGACAATTGATGCGGATAGGCGTCCAAGATCTTTACCGGGAGCCCCAATTTGTTGATATGTTCTCTAGCCATATCAAACACTTCTTCCTTCGTTTTTCCAGTTAAGTGACTGTCCAGGAAATCTCGGTAGGTTTCCTTCAGTTTAATAACGGGATTGAAAACGCTCATGGCTCCTTGAGGTATGTAAGCAATATATTCCCAACGTAGCTTTCTCCTTTCCTCTTTGCTCAAGGAGTAAATGTCAATTTCTTGACCGTCCCGAACATAGAAGACCTTGCCATCAATCAACCTTAATGGGGGCTTGATTAAACCGTAAAGCGTTTTCAGCAGCGTCGTCTTCCCGCACCCGCTTTCCCCAGCAATCCCGTAGATTTCGTTCTCCCGAATCTCTAAATCAACCTTGTCAACAGCCTTCACTACCTTTTTAGCGCCATAAATATTAAGGACATAGAAAGATTTCAAATTCTGAGTTGTTAACACCGACATATCATCTGCCACCTCATTCCACTCCCACTCTTTGTATTCGTATTCTTGGATCAAGATACTCACTAACACTAACAGACAACCAGTATAGCGCAATAAACAGGAAAATCGAAAGAATAATGGGTGTCAATAACCACATCCAACGTCCAAGAAGCAACGATTGGTAGCTGATCGCCCATTGAAGCATAGTCCCAAGCGTTGGAATATCCATATTCGTTAAGCCCACAATAGAAAGAGTAATTTCCATTCCTATCGCCCAGGACATATTGTTAATTAGTGTAGAGAACACGAGTGGTGTAATAAACGGCAAGTACTCTTTAATAACCAAATTCATCGTCCTTGTTCCGGAAAGAATAGCAGTTTGAGTGAACTCCCGTTCCCTTAGGCTCAAGATCTGTGATCTTATTACCCTTGCATCCCAGGCCCATCCAAAAAATGCTAGCAGTAACCCCAGGTTCACTATGTTCATCTTGTCTCGAATAAGCATGGCAAGAAGGACAATAATTAAAAATAAAGGTACAACTAAGAGGCCATCACTAACGAACATCAAAACTCTGTCCGTCATCCCTCCTCTGTATCCTGCGATCAAACCAACCATAACCGCAATAACCCTTGAGATTACTCCCGCAATCACCGAAATGATCAATGAGTTTCGTATAGCAAACGTCGCTTGCCAGAAGATATCCTGTCCTTTAGAATTAGTTCCCAGGAAGTGCGTCCAAGAGGCAGGCAAATCCCTGGGCGCATAGAACCAAAACGTAGGATCATAGGGAGAAAAGACGGAAAACGCCGCGAAAATGACTAGTAAACATAAAACAATAAAAGCAAATGCAAATCGATAATCCTTAAAAAGCTCTTTCATTATTTGTCGTGTAGGCATTTAAATCTTCCTTTCTTAAATACAAACAATCGTACATGAAAAACTAACAGCCTTCACATAACTAGACTTATGGTTTTCTTAGGCCCGGCTTTTCACCGATACTTACTTTACTTGCTATAAAATATAAAAATATATTTTATTTTAGGTTATGGCAAAGAAAATTAAAATTATCTGGTTTCTTGCTTTTTTTACATTAATAGTTACATATCTACAAAACTCTATTATTCTGGTCTTCTCGTTTGGAAGTTCTAATCCAAATTTCTCCATGCATTTCTCAAGTAGCCTTCGTATCATTACTGCTTCGTCTTTGTATTGAACCAGGGCTATAAAGTTACTGTTGTATATCTCGTATAGCTGGTAGCTAAGCATTATTTACCCCGGACTTTCACTAAAAAAATGTCAAGCTTTGCTCCGTGCATTCATGATATTAGTAATCTATTCTTTTATTTATATTTGATTCTTGGATCAAAAAGAGGATAAAGCAGATCAATGATCAGAACCATCGTTGTGATTCCTAAGATAGAAATGACTGTAATGCCCATGATCAGATTGTAATCCCCGGTGGTAATGGCACGGAAGAGCAAGGTGCCTATCCCTGGGTACGAAAAAACGATTTCTGTAATCAACGCACCACTAAGAATTTGTCCCAGGGAAAGCGCAAGATTTGTGATCTGCGGCAGCATGGCGTTTCGGATTACGTATTTAAACATGATTCTTCGTTCTTTGATACCACCTAACTGCGCGTATTGTACAAAGTCTTCGGCGTTAACATTCTGAACGATCAATTTCGAGGTCTGGAACCATGCCGCCCCACCCAAGATGATAAGAGATAACGCCGGAAGAAACGCATGCCTTAAAACATCTAAAATATAGTCAATATTAAATGCCGCTTTTCTCCCAATCGTTGTGCCACCAGAAATCGGAAATAGTCTAAAAACATAGGCAAATAAAATAAGAAGTACCAGCGCAAAAATGTAGTATGGTATAGGACGAATGACCATTATAATGGCATCAAAGTTCTTTGACCAGCGCTTACGATTGAGGTACCCCGCCATTCCCCCAATTACATTCCCGATGGCCCACGAGATCATCGTCGTCCAAAACAACAGATTCACTGTCCAAGGAAGTGCTGTTCTAATTAAATCAATCACCGGGGTGGGAAACTGGAAGAAAGAAATGCCAAAATCACCAGTAAATAATCTTTTCCAGAATGCGCCATACTGCTCAAGCCATGATCCTTCCAGTCCGTAAAGCTCCTTCAGATCATCGATCGTTTCTTGTACACTCGCAGGATCCAGATATGAGCCCCGCGACTGGAGTTCTGCAATCGTTCTTTGAACAGGGTTCGTGGGTGCAAACCGAGGGATGAAAAATACAATAGTTATCCCAAAAAATATTACTAAGAAATACTGTATCAGTCGTGG
>CAZWFH010000009.1:0-13439 GCA_964632105.1 uncultured Atribacterota bacterium | reverse complement strand
AAAATACAATAGTTATCCCAAAAAATATTACTAAGAAATACTGTATCAGTCGTGGGATGAGATACCTTTTCACGAACATTAATGTTTTCTCCTCTATTTTTCTATTGCCAAGCCAGGAGCAAAAAAAGGGGATATTTCAGGCTTGACAACAATAAAAAAGTTATAACAAAAAAGTTTTTTCTTTTCTATGCTATATCTTTGCTCCCATTTTATTCCAATTAAACTTTATGGTCCATATTACCATTTAAAGAAGGAACTTGTGAACTACACTACTAGATATTTTTTTAACATAAAATCACTTCTTTTTCTTCTTAAAGAAGAATACATAATCATAATTGCTATACTACTTGCCCATATCGCTCACACGAAATTGCTAAGAAACAAATATTATTTACCGATTAATCGTTTTATAATTAGTGTATTAGTATATAAGGCTTTGTACATCACCTGTTACAGTTATTTCAATCTTTCTTACCTCTTCTCCGGTAAGTTCCCAACTACGTTTATCTGGTTGTTGCCCACCTATTGAAAGAATAAATTTACCGGGTTCCAGTTTACGCCTTCCTTCTTCATCAATTAAGGACAAATCTTTTTGTGCAAGTGTAAAACTAACCGTTTTTTCAACCCTGGGTTCAAGCATTATCCGTTTAAAACCCTTTAATTCCCAATGAGACACCCTTACCGAAGCCTCAACATCTTTAATGTAAAGTTGAACTACCTCTGCACCTGCTTTATCCCCTATATTTTTAACCCTAATTTTAACTACTAAGGGTTCACTTTCATTACTTTTAAAAGTAATCTTATTTGATTCAATTTCTGAATAAGTAAATTGGGTATAACTTAATCCGTAGCCAAACGGGTAAAGGGGTTTTTCCTTCATATATCGATAGGTTCTGTTTGACATAGAATAATCATGAAAGTCGGGTAGTTGTTTTATAGATTTTACAAATGTAACTGGCAAGCGGCCTCCAGGATTGCAATCTCCAAATAATACATCTGCAATAGCATTCCCTCCTTCTTCACCTGGATACCATGCTTCTAATATTGAAGGTATATTATCTTGAGCCCAATTTATTGTAAGTGGGCTTCCGTTCAGTAAAACAAGGATTATTGGTTTTCCGGTAGCAAATACTGTTTTAAGCAATTCTTCCTGCATTCCAGGCAAATTAAGATCTGTTTTATCACCATTAGCATCTGAATTAACTGCATCACCTTCTTCTCCTTCAAGGTCTGGAGATAAACCTAAAAACATAATTACTACATCAGAACGCTGTGCACAGGCTACTGCTTCTGAAAATCCCCTGTTAGGTTTTTTTCCCCAAATATTTATTTCTCTTATTATTAAATCACACCCTTCAGCATAATAAATTTTTGCATTCTTGCCAACTTTATTCCTAATACCTTCTAAAGGTGTAATAGACATTGAAGGGGTTCCACAATAATTACCTAACAAGATTTTTTTATTGTCCGCATTTGGTCCAATAACTGCAATAGAATTTAGTTTTTTTAAGTTTAGTGGTAATAAAGCGTCTTTATTTTTAAGTAAAACCATTGATTTACAGGCTGTTCCTCTGGCAAACTGTCGGTGTTCCTCACAATCATTTACTTCAAAAGGTATTTGAGTATATGGTACCCTGTCCTCTGGATCAAACATACCTAATTTAAATCTGGTCTTTAGTAATCGTTTGACAGATTTATCAATAGTGCTTTCACTAATTAAACCCTGTTCTACTGCAGATAATAAGTATTTAAATACCTTACCACAATTTAAATCACAGCCATTATTAACCGCCAGAGCAGCCGATTCTTCAGGAGTATCAGTTACTTTATGATGCTGATGAATATCCAAAATAGCTCCACAATCTGAAACTACATGGCCTTCAAATCCCCACTCGTCCCGCAATATATCCTGTAGTAATGTTTTACTGGCACAACAGGGTTCACCATTAATACGGTTATAAGCCCCCATTACTGCTTCAACTCTGCCTTCCTTTATACAATCCCTGAAAGCCGGAAGATAGGTTTCTCTTAAATCCTTCTTACTTACTTCAACGTTAAATTCATGCCTTTCAGACTCCGGTCCACTGTGCACAGCAAAGTGCTTGGCACAGGCAGCACTCTTAAGATAATCAGGGTCATCACCCTGCAATCCCTTGATGAAATTAACCCCTAATCTCCCGCTTAAGTAAGGATCTTCTCCATAGGTTTCTTGCCCACGCCCCCATCTGGGGTCCCGGAAGATATTAACGTTTGGGGTCCAGAAAGTAAGCCCCTTATGAATATCCCTATCCTCCTGCCGAACAAACTCATGATACTTGGCCCGGGCTTCATCACTGATAACATTCCCTACCTCTTTCATCATCTCCTGATCAAAGGCAGCGGCCAGGCCAATAGACTGTGGAAAAACGGTAGCAATCCCCGCCCTGGCCACTCCATGAAGACATTCATTCCACCAATTATATTCAGGTATTCCCAGTCTACCTATTGCTGAGGAGGAATATACCATCTGTGAAATCTTCTCTTCCAGGGTAAGCCCGTTAAGTAAGTCATTAACCCTTTCCTCTAGGGGCTTATCAGGATTTTTGTATACTGGTATTTCATTTTTACCTTTATTCATCTTTTTACCTCCAATTTTAATATATAAAGCATCTAAAGAGAAAGAATTATATAATAATGGTTTGCTCATAAAAAGTTCATTTTTATTATAAAACAGGATTTTTGTATAATTTAAGGCTCATAATTGACCAAAATATTAAACCATTAATTATTGGCATTAAATTAACAGTTAAATTATTCATTTATTTAAATATTCTATATATGAATAAAAAATCCTGCAAAGAATTAAAATATCTTTTATATTTTTTTGAGCTATTTTTAGTAGAACAATTATTCATATAAAAAACATAACGAAACATTAATAAACCTTGATATATCAATAATTAAGCAATATAATTATACTATGGTTTTTTCTCCTGTAAGAATCTTTCTCGCATTGAATTGATATATACCGTCAATGCCCAATTTGTTAAAGTATTTAGCCAATCAGCCAATGATATGATCCCCAAAGATTGTTTACCCTATCTAGAAGACAGTCATAAAAATGAAATCATCTATTAAAACCCGAGTAATCCAGATACCACCTATCGTTTTAAATACAAAGATAATACCGGTTATATTGCTAATGTTGTTGAGATTTTTGACGGAAAAACAGTGTTATTAAGAGCTATGATTTAAAGAAAAACACCTACAATAATCAGAAGTTCAGTAAAAATATCATTGAGAGAGAAACTTGCTGATAATAATCTTAATAAACCAGAAAATATCAATAATACCAAGGAACAAAAAATAGAACAAACAATTAATGAACAAGATGATAATGAAAAGAAAACATTCAATTATTTACCGGTGAATTAAAAGGTATTTGTTTTTTCATTACTTTTTTTAAGTATTATATTATTATCTTTTTGTATAATATACTATTTTTAAAATTTACTCAAGACTTGCTTTTACAGTGGCCTCCCACCAATCATAAGGAGATTGTTCTGCCCAGCCAGAGTGGGGGGTCGCTAAGGGATATGATTCTGTTTTACTGGAAATAATCTTACCTTCTGGGGATACTAATAGGGCTTTTGCCCCGCTGGTACCGATATCTAATCCTAAAAGATAACCCATAAAACACCTACTCTTTAATCTTTATATTACTAATCACCCTTTATACATTTGGTCAAAATAGTTTTGGGCACTTACAAGGACTTTTCTCATGATATCTTCTGCTTTAGCGGTTTCCCGGGCTTTAAGATATTTCATTAATTGCTTTTTATCGAGTTCTTGAGCAGCTTGGGCACAGGCCTCCCAGCTTAGTACACTCCTGATTACTCTGTCGATTCCTTGTTCTACATTATCATATGGCCTTACCTGCATATCATGTCCTTTCCAGCGATTAAAACCTACTTCCTGGATTAAACCTGCTATAGCTATATTCATACCATTAACCCGTGTTCCATGGTCGATATCATATTTGCCCGGTCCGCCAAGAATGATACCATCATTATAGCCCTGACTGTTTAAGTGCATATGAACTAAAGCATTGTTGTCTATTTCTTCAATAGTATCATATACATGGTCGAGCCCGATCATTTCTGAATGACCAAACTCTTTATTCACTCCCTTTTTGTCACGAGTAATTTTAAACTCTTCTTCTAACTTATTCCAAAAGACCAGAGCACTGGCTACGGTTGGGATTAAAAGAGCCGGATGTCCTTCATTGGGCTTTGGTTCCATTGCAAAATAGAGGTTTTCTCCCAATTTTTTCTCATATTTGCATAGTTTGGCAATACTCTCCTTAAGATTCTGATACATTTGCCATATTCCTACAGAAGCAAGGTCATAACCAAACGAACCATTCCAAATAACAACGGTAGGCCATTTTGAGGGATCAGGATGCCAGGCTTTCCTGAGAGGTCCATAAGTAAGTTTGACTGTCCTTTCCCCAAATTCTTCTGCAGATTTTCTCTCCACAGGGTCTAAGGAAGCTATACCCCCATAAGCGTAATGTTTATGTGCTCCTGGGGTTACCATGGCTAAATATACCTTGTAATCTATTAATGCATCAGCTATTTCAGGGGCTGTTTTTTCATCAAACTCATTATCATAATGCATTTCAATTCCTAACTCTATATTATCTGGTAATCTCGGGGCAATTCTATTTCTTATCAGTTTAATCATATCAACAGTACTTAAATTATTAGAATTCCATTCTGGTCTCATATCATCCGGGACGAAACCACCCTTACCCGCATTAAATGTCCATCGGCAAATACTATGTAATGATTTATTTTCTTTCATTTTTTTACTCCTTGTATAATAAGATAGTTATGATAATAGATTTACAAAAAGAACTTTTATTGTTTTTAAAACACATGTTAAATAAATTTAATTCTTTCATTAATAATTAAATCAGCCATCCCATAAACTGCAGCTAAACTGCCTAATTTACTAAATTTAATTTCTACGTTCCTATACGAAACAGACAAAGCACTTTCCTCAAGTTTTTTAATAATTTCCTCATAAATATAATCTTTTATCTCTACAATCCCTCCGCCAATTACCAATAATTCAGGACTAAGCCCATTCACAATATTTACTAATCCTATCCCTATATTTCTTCCTGCTTCCTTAAATATCTCAATTACCTTTTTATCTCCATCTTTACCTAATCGATATATCTCTTTCTTAGTCAATTCTTTATTGCTATTAGGTAATTTTAAATAGCTATTAACAATATAACTTTCCGAAGCAAGTGTTTCCCAGCACCCTTTATTACCACAGTGACATAGAGGACCATTAGTATCAATAATTATATGACCGAATTCCCCGGCATTTCCACTTGCTCCTCTGTATAATTCACCATTAAAAAAAATTCCGCAACCTATTCCTTCATTAATAGAGATAAATACCATATTATTTATTGTAGGATAAATAGATTCTCTTTCTCCAATAGCCGCCGCTTTTGCCTCATTATTTAAGACTATAGGAAGGCCATATTTGTCTTTAAAAATCTTTGAAATATGAACATTTTTCCATCCTAAATTAGGCGCAAATTCTAATATACCTTTTACTTTATCAATCAAGCCAGGTACTGCTATTCCTATTCCCAGGAGATTATCTAATTTTATATTTTTTTCTTCCCTCATCTTATCCATCCCAAAAAATACCTGTTCAAGGGTCTTCTTATAATCATCCCTATATGTTATAGACATAATATTCTTAGTTACCACTTTTAATTCTAAATCAAACAGTACTATCTTTATTTTGTTAACTTCGATCTCGATACTAAAAATATAAGCTTTATTGGAATTAACCATTAATTGCATCGGCTTTCTTCCTCCAGAAGAAACGCCTTTTTGGGTTTCAATCACGAAGCCTTTTTTAATCAGAGTTTTAACGTGGTTAGATACTGTACCAGCACTGCATCCGGTAATTTTGGTTAGCTCTATACGAGAAATAGGACCTCGCTTACGAATTAGCTTAAAAATACTAACTAAATTCCATCTTCTAACTGCAATCGAATTTCCCAACATAACTTTTCTTTTTTTCATAATATAAAATTCTTTCTTTATTTTCTAATTTGTTTGTAAATATATATAATAACATTAATAACATAAAATTATTATTTAAATATTTGTTTCCGATGTCTTTCTCGCATCAGGAGTTATTTTTCTTGGATGCTACATCTACATAAACTGCTAAAATCAAGACCAAACCTTTAACTATATACTGCCAGAACACACTCATATTCATAATGCTCATCCCATTCTCAAGACTTGCCATAATTAAAGCACCTACCAGAGCTCCAAAAATTGTTCCTTTACCCCCCATTAAACTTGCGCCACCAATAACACAGCCACCTATAGCTGAAAGTTCATAATTCGTACCACCACCAATGGTACCTGCAGCAACATAACCAGTAAGAACAATTCCAGCAACAGCACTTAGAGCACCCATCAGGATAAAAACTTTAAAAACAACAGATTGAACATTAATACCTGAAAGCTTAGTTGCCTCTATGTTTCCTCCAAGAGCATACATATACCGACCAAATTTAGTGTTATTGGCTAAGTAGGTAACCAAAATTGCTATTACTATCATAATTAATACCGGATTCTGTATCCCTCTATAATTATTTACAATTAAAACAAAACCTAAAACAAGGGCTGAATACGCCGATGCTATCAAAAAATCATAGCTGAAAGGTTTAATTTCAAAACCATATTGTTTCTTTTTCTTTCTACTTTGCATGCTCATCAAATAAATAACTATTATAGTAAGAACTAGTAAAAGTATGCCCAGATTTTTAGGCAGATACCCCTGGGCTATCCACCTGAGAGAATTTTCGACAGGCACTATTGTTCTTCCCCGAGCAACACCAAGAACTCCTCCCCGAAAAATAAGCATTCCTCCCAGAGTTACAATAAAAGATGGCACCCTCAAATAAGCAATAATATAACCTTGGTAGATGCCAAGTAATACGCCCACTAACAGACAGATAATGATAGTAATAATTGTACTCAGTATGCCTAATGCCTCGACAGACAGGCCTGAGAAGAGTGTGGGGAGAAATTTAGGGAGCATAATCGCCTGGAGATGAGCTGCTATTACACTTATAAAACCAGTCATCGATCCTACAGAAAGATCAATATTACCAGTAATGATTACCAGAGTCATACCTATACTAAGGAAAGAAACGATGGTCATTTGCCTGAAAAGGTTTGAAAGGTTTCTTGGGTAAAAGAATATCCAACCAGTTAAAGAGCCAAAAAGTAACCAGATAAAAAGAAGAGCAATTATTAATGTATAAGTTCTAATATCAATTTTTATTTTATGAATAAAATTTAAAGTTTTCATTAACTATACCCCACTGTAATTTTTGCTACCTGTAGCCAAAGCCATTATCTTCTCTTGTGTTGCATCTTTTCTATCTAAAATCCCTGTGCATTTTCCTTCGTGCATAACCATAATTCGGTCACTCATTCCAAGCACTTCCTCTAATTCTGAAGAAATCATAATGATAGCTATACCATTTTCTGAAAGTGTATTTATAAGCTTGTATATCTCATATTTAGTCCCTACATCAATCCCTCTGGTCGGATCATCAAGAATGAGAATCTTTGGAGTTGACATTAACCATTTTGCTATTACCACTTTCTGTTGGTTACCCCCACTTAAAGATTCTGTAATTGTAAAAAGAGATGGCGTCTTTATAGTAAGATAGTCAGCATATTTTTTACATTCTTTTAATTCTTTATTCTTATCAATACTCAACGCATTAGAAAATTTTCTAATATTTGGCAATGAAATATTTTTAAAAACCTCCTGTATTAACACAAGACCCATCTTTTTTCTGTCTTCCGGGACAAGGCTTATTCCATAATTTACAGCCTCCCTTGCAGATCTAATCTTTACTTGTTTACCTTCTAAAAATATTTCTCCGTTAACTTGTTTCCCGTACTCTCCAAATATAGTGGTTACAAGTTCACTTCTTCCGGAACCCATAAGACCAGCTATTCCTAATATTTCGCCTTTTCTTAAATCAAATGAAATGTTCTTGATCGCCATTTTACCCTGAGCTGAAAGATTTTCTGCTGATAAGTTCTTAACTTCTAAAATATTTTCTCCGGGCTTACGATTTCCAACAGGAAATCTCTCCTTCATTTCACGCCCTACCATCATAGCAATAACCTTCTCTTCAGTGGTATCCGCTGTTTTTACTGTATCGACTACCAAACCATCCCTAAGCACTGTAATATTATCTGTAATTCTAAAAAACTCCTCCAGTTTATGGGAAATATATATACAGGTCACTCCACTATCCTTTAAGTGCTTGAGGATTTCCATTAGAAAATTAATCTCAGCCTCGGTAAGAGCAGATGTAGGCTCATCCAAAATCAGAACTTTAATTTCCTGTGATAGGGCTTTGGCAATTTCAACCATCTGTTGTTGACCAACGCTCAACGTGGATAACTTAGCAGAAAAAGGAATGTTTAATTTATATTTCTTAAGAATTTCTTTAGTATTTGAAAATAGTCTATCCCAGCTAATAATGCCTTTATCCTCCGGTTCTCTTCCCAGAAAAATATTTTCACCTACTGTCAATTGGGGAACGAGAGCAAGTTCCTGATAAACAATAGCAATTCCTTTTTTAATTGCCTGCCTAACAGAAAAATGGGTAAACTTTATTTCTTCATCATTAAAGTAAATTTTTCCTTGGTAAGTATCGTGAGAATAAACTCCTGCAAGAATCTTCACTAAAGTAGATTTCCCGGCACCATTTTCCCCGCACAAACCATGAATACCTCCCCTTTTTATTTTAAAGGAAACATTTGATAGTGCTCTAATTCCTGGAAAGTCTTTTGTTACATCCTCTATTCTTAAAATGTATTCATCTTTCAAAATATGATTACCCCCCCCATAAAGGGTTGATTTATTACAATTTTCACTTATAGGAAATCGAGTGCACCACAGATATTAACAATAATCTGTGGTGCACTTTTTTAGTAATCAGTTTTTTGGTGGTCTATCTTTTTCAGGAATATCTTTATACACTTCATCGTATTCCTGGAAACCACTCTTAATAACTACATCGTACATACTTTCCTTATCTACCCCTACAACTTTTAGAAACTTGCAAGGGACAGTTCCTTTTAATTTATCATCTAAAGTAAGTTCGGCAAGAGTAAAGTCTTTTAGTCCTTCAGGAGTTTCACCTTTAGCAAATTTTATAGCCATATCTATTGCCATTGGAGTAAGAAGTCTTATATCTTTGAATACGCTCATAGTTTGCTCTCCCTCAACTATAGATTTACAACCTGCTAATGTGGCATCTTGTCCTGAAATTGGGACCTTCCCAGTAAGACCTTGAGCCTTCATGGCCTGGATTGCGCCAAGTGCCGTTCCATCATTTGAAGCTACCACTGCATCAACCTCATTATTTATAGCAGTAAGAATGTTCTCCATAATCTTGAGTGCTTCTGCATTACTCCAATTAGGTACCCACTGATCAGCAACTACCTCAATCTGACCATTATCAATTAAAGGCTGAAGAATTTCCATCTGTCCTTGCCTGAAGAGTGTAGCATTATTATCTGTTGGGCTTCCACCAAGAAGTATAAATTTCCCGCTATCTTTTACTTTTAATATGCCTCTTGCTTGAGTTCTGCCTACCTCAACATTGTCAAACGAAATATAACATGACAGATTAGGTGATTTAATCAATCTATCATATGCTATACATGGAACCCCTGCTTTTGCAGCTTGATCTACCGCTGTTGCTGCAGCTGCACCATCCTCTGCAAGAATAATAATAACATCCACTCCTTGAAGAACCATATTCTCAATCTGATCATTCTGCAACTTCACATCATGATTAGCTACCTGGACAATTACTTGAGCTCCAGCTTTACGCCCAAGATCGGTCATAAGAGCTGCTTCTCTTGGCCATCTTTCAATATCAAATTCAGAAAATGATACACCAATCTTTATAGGTGTATCTGCAGCAAAAGCTGAGAAGCCTAATGCAACAAACAATATAATCGTTAATAAAATAATACTATACTTTTTCATAATAAAAATCTCCTTTAAAAATAAAATTAAAATTTGTAATACTTGTACTCAAATTAAAAACTAAATTTTCAGCACTGCAATAATCATGTTAATCAAGTTTACACTTTTTAGAAATATACATCCCTCCTTTCATTGCTTGATAGTAACTTGTGGGTATTTGTGGAATTATATGATTTAAGACATTTTTTGAAGATATCTTTTTATATTACTTATTTTAAGTATTATAATAATAGTTTTCTAAATAATACACTATTTTTAAAATTTAGTCAAGAAAACGCTCAGAAAAGATTTATGGAGTCATATTTTCATTCTTAACAAATTAGATTTATTTGATTATAAATAATAAAGATTAGATCCCACTCTATTTAAAGCATATTTCTATATGCCAATATAGGAAATAAAAAATTTGTAACGGTTTAATATTAATAACCTTCTGGGCAAGGTTTGCAAGAAAATAGCAAGCATAAAAGCCTTGTACAATAAGGTTTCAGAAGAGATTTAATTTAAGGGCATTTTAAACGCCTATTTTAAAAAATATGAACAATCACCTTAACCAGCCTTGAAAAATGTCGCTACGACAATATTTATCTGAAAGCCTTATTTTTCAAGGCTTTCAGCCTCTTAAAAATAGAGCTTTTAGCACTTTTTACCTCACTCTCTCCCTATTTTAGAATCATTATCAACATCCCATATAACAAAAAAACGCAGAAACCCTTATGTTTTCTGCGTTTTAGAGACTTACCATTTTTTTCTATAAAAAGATGATAATCCTCTAATTATATATATCCTTTACTTAGCTAAAAATCAGTCTTCCTTTTCCTCTCTTTTTTTTGCTTTTTGAATAATTATTCAATTAAAAAGGCGTTACAGAAATTTACCCTACTACGAATTAGGTCTATCCATAGAAAATTGTGAAAAAAGACCTTTCTGAAAGCCTTGTAAACAAAGGGTTTCAAGAACATAATGCGAGATTTTGCTTATATGAGCAAATTTTGCCTTAACTTATACTTTACCCCTCAAAAATCGCTCTTTTTTGACTAAAATTTCACTCTTTTAAAAACTAAAAGTGGCTATTTATAAGGGTTACAAAGTTTCGGGGAAGCAAAAATACCCCAAAATCAGGGTAGTAAATTGCCGATTTTTCGAAAATTAAGGCTTCAAAAAAGGCACTCTCCGTGCGTTAAAAGGGCATTCCTAGGAAAGGTCTAAAAGCCTTATAAATAAGGTTTTAGTGGGTAGTAAATAGGAACATTGAACCCTCATTGTTTATCTAATTTAAAAGCATAAATATTAATTGTCTAAGAAAATGGGATGTATCCTTATTTATTTAATTTATTTAAAGTTCCCATTTAAATCATTGGACAACTTTCAGTCTTCTATCACCTCATACAAGCTTTGTTTAAATTGGTTTTCATCTGTATTGTTATAGAAGGGTACACAAATAAGCCTGTATTTTTGTGTTTTTCGCTTAGTTGTAAACTCTAATATCTCATCTTTGTATTTTTCATTTATTTCTTTCAAAAACTTCTCTTTCCACTTGTCATGTTCTTTCAGGTGTTTACCCTTTGGTTCAATGAATATTTGATAATTAAGCATTTTGCCATTTTTCTCCTGAAGGAACAGAACAAAATCAGGCTCAAATGCCTGGCCGTCAGAGAAACTAAAAATTTTAAAGTGCCTTTCATTACGGATAAGATATATCCCGTCATATTTTTGTTTTAATGTATCCATCTGGCGGTCTAACATCCTGACAAATGCCTTTTCCTCACTGGTGCCGTAATTAGCATTAAAAACATACCATCCCTTATCAGATACAAATTGTTCATCTCCATTTTCTCTTTCACTATCTTTAAGCAGTTTCAACACCTTATTATGAAAAATAGAAAAAACATTATTCGGCTTAAAGTTTTCTGTCCCCTTGTATTCGGTAATACATTTTCGGACTTCCGCTTCAATTTGGCCGAGCAATCCGGTTAAAGCATCAAGCTGTACTCTATTGGATAAGCTGTAAATTTCTGCCGAATCACCCTGAAAGGTAATTTCAAGTCCACCCAAATAGCCATTCGCGCTAATAAATTCTCTCATTGATTTGATGTGCGGGAAATAACATTGTATGCCTCCCCGTAAAATGACTGATTCAGTTTTTTATCTTCTTCGTTCACTTTAAAATCTTCGTCATCAATTTCGGATAAATTGACATACAGCTGATTTTTATTTAAAAGTTCTGCCAACAATTTTTTCTGTTTTTCCAATCCATTTTCAAATCTCCCAATTTCAATAAAATTGTTGACTGCCTCTTTAGGCATCTCCGGGTTTACATACCAGTTAAGGAATGAGTTTTTGGCAATATCTTTCCAGATTTTTAATAAGTCATCAGAAGTTTCAGCGGATTGAATTTTATCCATGAAGGCTTCGTTGTATTTCATCAGTTCACAGTAGATGAAGTCGCCACCGCCTTGCCAGTTGACGGATTTGGAAATACCAGATTTATCATAATTTTTATATTCTTCTATAAGACTATCTTCTTTTCGCTTACCAATAACATTTTGAAGACGGGCAACACTGTCATTTTTTCCATAATCTAACTGTTCAATTCCGATATATTGACGTCCCATTTTGTGAGCTACAGCACATGACGTTCCACTACCAATATGATAATCAAGGATTATCTCGTTTAATTGTGTACTCATTAAAATAATAATCTCTAATAACTCTTCTGGTTTTTTCCCATTAGGAAAAGAAAGGTTGCCTTCCTTATTTAAATTATTCCAATTAATGTAATCCCAAAAAGTTCCGTATTCTTCTTTTCTTAACATTTGTCCGGTTTCATCAACTTCTGCTGTATCTTTCAACCAAGTTACTAATCTTTTTTGTTTACCTTTATAAAATAACTCAGTTAATTTACCTTTATTTCTACCTGAGAATAGGAATGTATTCTATACTATATAAATTATCTTCATTATCGGTTGCTTCCCAAACTCTAGTTCTAATTGAGCTTTGAGCAGCTGCAGTTGTTATTATTCTATTAAAGTATTTTTTATGAGCTTTTTCAATTGAAATATCCTCTTCTTTAGCAAGAGAATTTATAGAACAAGTCTCATAATTAATTCTTTTATAAATTTTAATATCATTACCAGAACCATCTTTTATTGTCTTAAAATAAACTTTTTTACCAAAATTTTTTAAAACACTTGTATATTTCCAACTTTTTTTATCTCTTTTCATTTGTTCAATAAAACTCATTAATTCTGTTTTTTTGTATACCTTAATAAATGACCCTGCGGCAAGCCGCAGGGTATCAAAAATCAGAACAGTTTTAT
>CAZWFH010000008.1:0-20644 GCA_964632105.1 uncultured Atribacterota bacterium | reverse complement strand
TTACAACTTTTTTACTATCTGGAAATTCCTGTAAATCGATTTTAGCTAACCTTCCTGCTGCACTTTCAGCGGGAGATTCCTCCAGAGATAATTTTAAATTGAACTTCTCACCGTACTCTCTGCACTTTAAACTCATAAAGGATACGATTTTTAACCCTAACTTAAAAATGTCCTCGCTTTCATGTAGTTGTTTGCCGCTAATATGCTGGACTGCTTCGTTCAATCCGATTAATCCTATTAAGTAAGTTCCTTCATCTAAATTTACGTAAGGCCTGCCATCCAGGGCTATCTTGCCTATTTGCCATAAAGGTCCGCTGGGATCTTCCATCATCATCTTTAAGAATTTTTTCTTTTGTAAGTGGGCTTGAACTGCTAAGCGTAAAGCCTGATCGATTTTATGGAAAAATAACTTTAAATTATCTTCATCATTAAAGTCAAGAGACGATTCGGAAATATTATTGTTAGGGAAGGCTTTATAGGCGCATTGAGGTAGATTAACAGTAACATTCTGTATCCCGGCAAATCTTAACTTCTCCGGATGCAGTATCATTTCCTGATCGGTTATCTCTGTCTTTAACCGGCAGCAGGCAGCCAAACTTATGTCATCCCTATCAAAAATAAAATGAGGCGAACCGTTCTCTGAAGCTATTTCACAGGCATACTTCAATAACTTTTCCTGCTCAGGGTCCTCGAAAGATTTGCTATCAATGTGCAGATCCATTTTAGGAAAAGCAAAAACTTTTCCGTGGTAATCCCCTTCTCTCCAAACTTCCATCAAAGCCTTTAAAAATAATTGTGATTCTTTTTCGTATTCTCCGTAAATTTTTCCGGTATATTCCCCTCCCGGTCCGATTGCCGGTATATTTTTAAGATAGTGCGGAATGCCAAGATGAACATTGAAATCCAGGAAAAGACTCTGTCCTCCCCTTGAAAAGGCATTTTGCGAACCGCTAAATATTAAATATTGAGCTTCTTGTTTTATCTCTTTAAAAGGCAGATTTACCAAAAAGGGAGCATACATGATATTTAAATAACCAATACCTAAAGCACCTGCATAATAGGCCTGCATAGAAGCCAAAAAAGTATTTAAATGTCCGGTTAAGGTTCTGGTATGCTTGGCTGGGGCGGAAGAGGTATCTAAATTTTCCAATTCAAGACCATATTTTTTTAAAAATTCGAGAGAATGACCGGAACAATAAATTCTCGGGTAACCCAAATCATGAATATGAATCCATCCTTTTAAATGAGCATCAGCTACTTCTTTGGAAAAAACTTCCTGCAGCATATATTGTTTGATAGTATTTTCGGCAATGGTCAAATTTATAGCTTCCGGATTATTGGTTCCAATATTACTATTTTCTTTGCTCTTGGACAAAAATAGTTGTTTTAAATCAAAGGTAGGCATCCCGATGATCTTTTGCTTTCTCCACTTATGTTCATATCCTCTGGTAAACAGTTCATTGTCAACTAATTCCCTAATCAAAGAAGTGGAAATCTCGCTTAAGCCTAAATCGACTATCTTTTTTTCTACTGCCTTGGCTATCTTGGTAGAAACATTTAAAGGCAGCTCCGCTTCTTTAACTAAAGCTTGAATAATTTTTTGCCTATCCCAGGGGAAAATATTCTCAGAGGTTGGAGTGGAAACCAATAGAGAAAGATCAGTTGTACTTTTATGGTTCTCTACCTTTTTTCTAACTTTTAAACTCTCTCTAATTCTACTCCTTTTATCCCGATATAAAATGTAGGCCTTAGTAATTTTTACCATTCCTTCTCTAATTAAGACCTCTTCTACTACATCCTGAACTTCTTCTACTTGCGGAACCTTATCCATAAATCTTTTTTCTAATTTTATAATTATCTGATCGGTTACTTTTTCTGGTATGGTTTTATTTTTTTCTCCTGTTGCTTGCATAGCAGCAAAAATAGCTTCGCTTATCTTTTTTTTGTCAAATTCTGCTAATTGACCGTCTCTCTTTCTAATGGTCTTTATCATTTTGAAACCTCATTATAAAATATAGTTGTGAATTAGTCGTTAGTGAATAGTGAATAGTCGTTAGTATAAATGCAAGATGAAAGATACAAGTTTTTAGTTTAGAATAAAGTTAAAAAGTGAAAGCTAAAAGCGGAAAGCTATAGTTTAAAACTCAAAACTAAAAATCTTCAGGTCTTCTGATCTACCGGTCACCCCGTCTACCAGTCGCTTTGGTTAAACAGTTTATCAGTAAATTGTGTAATGCGTAATATGTGATAAGTGACCTGTTTTTACAAATTCATAAATATTATCTTATTACTCATCACATATTACTCATTACTATATTTTATGCGAGATACGAATCAGGCCCCTACGGGAAAAGGGAATTCTTATACAGTTAAATAATCTTTCTATTTGCTAATCTTCCTTATCTCTTTTACGAAGCTGCTTAGATCTTTAAATTGCCTATATACTGAGGCAAATCTTACGTAAGCTACCTCATCTAAATCTCGTAATCTGGAGATAACTAATTCTCCAATTATAGTGCTCTTAACTTCATTCGCTCCTTCACTTTTTATGGTCTCTTCTAGGTTGCTTACTAAATTATTTATAGTTTCCATACTAATTGGTCTTTTTTCGCAGGCTTTGATAATACCGTTGGCTATCTTTTCTCGAGAAAAAGGCTCTCTTCTCCCGTCTTTCTTTATTACCATTAAGGGAATTAAATCTATTCTTTCATAAGTAGTAAATCTTTTATTACATTTTTTACAAATTCTTCTTCTTCTAACTACTAATTCATTTTCTATGTGCCTGGATTCAATTACCCCGGTATCGTAATAACCGCAAAAAGGGCATTTCATATTGCACCCCTAAATATAGGACTATGTTTATAGTATATACACCATATATAGGGAATGTCAATATAAAATTAGTAAAATTTTTAAAAAAAATAAGACAGGCATCTCGCCTGTCTGTAAATTATAAAAAAGGGCACAATTCATTGTACCCCTACAACCAAACTATAACCTACAATTTCAAAATTACTATAAAATTATTTAACTTTTTGTGGAATAACCATATAGTATAAAATACAGTAATAAGTGATGAGTTACGAGTTTAAAAAAAGTAGGGGCGTATTGCATACGCCCATAAAAATTCAGTGAAAATAAAGAATAATTAAAGATTTAATGTAGGTGCTTGATTCATCAAGCCCGCTTTTAAAATTACTAAAAAAAGACGGGGCGGATAAATCCGCCCCCTTGTATTTCTTTTTCTTGACTATATACTCGATACTCGATACTATATACTGTTCTTCTTTACGCTAAACGCTATCTTTACTTTTTTTCCCTTAGAAAAGTAGGTATATCTAAATCATTATAACTTATCTCATCTTTATCGAAATCGATTCCCTCAAGCTTAGGTTCTTCTTTTATTTTCTCTAAGGTTTCAAATCCGGTAGCTATCACAGTTACCTTTACTTCATCATTTAACCCTTTATTAATTACCGCTCCAAAGATAATATTTGCTTCTGGATTAGCTGCCTTGGAAATTATTTCAGCAGCTTTATTAACTTCATGCAAAGTTAAGCTTGAACTTCCGCTGATATTAAACAACAACCCTTTAGCTCCATCGATTTTTGTATCTAAAATTGGACTGTTTACAGCTCTTTGAGCTGCTTCTACAGCTCGGTTTTCACCACTTGCTCTTCCTACGCCCATTATAGCTGTACCGGCATTTTCTATAATCATTTTTACATCCGCAAAATCTACATTTATTAAACCTGGCTCGACTACAATTTCGGTAATTCCCTGAATACCATGCAGTAGAACCTCATCAGCAATTTTGAAAGCATCCAATACAGAAGTATTTTCCTCAACAATCTGAAGTAATCTATCGTTGGGTATTACAATTAAAGTATCTACACATTCTTTTAATAATTTTATTCCTTCCTCAGCCTGCCTCATCCTTTTATGACCTTCAAAAGAAAAAGGCTTGGTTACTACTCCCACCGTTAAGGCACCTAAGTCTTTAGATATCCGAGCAACGATAGGAGCACCACCGGTTCCTGTTCCGCCTCCCATTCCAGCGGTGATGAATACCATATCTGCTCCTTTTAAAGCTTTAGCAATCCTGTCTTTGTCTTCTTCCGTAGCTTTACGGCCGATTTCAGGGTCAGATCCACTACCCAAACCCTTGGTTATTCTACTACCAATTTGTATTTTTTGTTCTGCATTAGAAAAGGCTAACACTTGAGCATCGGTATTAGCGGAAATATAATTAACCCCTTGTAATTTCGCATCAATCATTCTATTAACAGCATTCCCGCCGCCGCCGCCTATACCGATTACTTTTATATCAATAAATTCTCCTACTTTATTGTTAAGGTTAAACAATTTATAACCTCCCTGCAAATAATGGAATATTTTCCTATTTAAAGGCAATAAAAAAAATTAAAAAAAATCTTTCAACCAGCTGATGATTTTAGTAAAAATATTTTTTACTTTTGTTTTTCTTTTGGTCGATTGAAATGATCTTCCGATAGAATATTTTTCGGTAGCAAAACTTAACAATCCAATTCCCTCAGAATAAGACGGATCATTTATCATATCTGCTAACTCCCCTTCGTAATGGGGTCTCCCTAATCGAGAGGGTAAATTTAAGACCTGTTCTGCAACCTCTGAGATACCGGGCAGCAGAGAACTTCCTCCGGTTATAACTATTCCTCCGGAAATCATATTGTAGCACCCAGATTTTCTAACTTTAGTCCCTACTAAACTAAATATCTCACTTACCCGGGGCTCAATTATTTCTACCAGGTACTTTTGGGATACATTAGACTTATCCTTTCCGTTTATACTGGAAATCTCTACTAATTTTTCAGGAGAAACACTATTTTCAACTGCGCTTCCATAATTAATTTTTATCTTTTCAGCTTCTTCTATAGAAGTTCTTAAACCAACAGCTAAATCATTAGTTATCTGGATACCTCCAACCGGTAAAACTGCAGAATAAGCTAATCCACCTTCAACAAAAATCGCTATCTCGGTAGTCCCCGCACCAATATCAATTAATAAAACTCCTAAATCTTTCTCAGCACTACTTAAAACCGCATTACTGGAAGCCAGGGTTCCAAAAATTACTTCTTCAATATCCAATCCCGCTCCTTCTACACATTTAATTAAATTTTGCACAGCGGTAATTGAACCGGTTACAATATGGACTTTGCATTCTAATCTTGCTCCTGACATTCCCAGGGGATCTGATATTCCGCTTTGACCATCAACTATAAATTCGCGGCTTAAAGTATGAATTAATTCTTTCTCAGAAGAAACTATTCCTGCTTTCGCAGCTTCTATAACTTTTTCAATGTCGTTTTCGGTAATTTCTGGGGATTCTCCGGAAATAGCAATAACCCCTTTGCTATTTACAGATGATATATGGCTTCCGGCGATAGAAACAAAAGCAGAATTAATGCGCATTCCTGCCATACGTTCAGCGTTTTCAATAGATTCCTTTACTGATTGGATGGCCTGTTCCAAATCTATAATTATTCCTTTTCTTATTCCCAAGGAGGGGGATGTACCTATGCCAATAATTTCTATCTGGTCATTCACACCTAATTCACCTATAACTGTACATACTTTTCCGGAACCTATATCCAGACCAACTACAATTTCATCTGTTCCCATATTCATAACCTCCTGTATGCTTTAGAAATATCATACACTACTTAAAAATTAAAGTAAACAGACTGATGTCTTTTTTTTACAAACATCATTTTTTTAATTTTATTACTAAACTGTCTTTAAAGCGGATATCAATATATTCTACTAATAACTTTTCCCTTTCAATTTTTTCCAGGGCTTCCCTTAACAAATTTTCCTTATTAATAATCTCTTCTGGTCCATTCACTCTAACTTTTAAGGTATCATCCTTATTACAAATCATAAAATCATCCGGGGATAATATTTCTACCCGACAAAATTTCTTGGGCAGTATCACTTCTGCTGAATTAATACTCTCTAATGCCGTCCTAAACTCAGGTTTACCTATAATTTCTCCTATTTTTATTTCATCAAGTTCTAACCCTAATATTAGAGGCAGGCCAAATTTCCCCTCCGGTCTATCAATTTTAGATAAAACTATTCCCTCTTTAGTGGAGGAAAAATATTTTTCTCCGATATGGACAATCGCCGCTGGTTTTCTTTCTTTTATGGAAATAATAATTTTATTAGGTATTACCCGTTTTATTTCTACCTCTTTTATCCAAGGTTCTTGCATTAAAGAATCTTTAGATTTTTTTAGATCTAACTTAAAGATATTTTCGCCTAATTGTATCCCGGACTTATAAAATATTTCATCCTCGCTTAGACAATCATTGCCTTTGATAATGACATCTTCGATGTTGCAAAAGTTTGAACTAAATATAAAAGTAAAAAAATTCCAGCCTAAAAAACCTATAGCCAAATAAAAAATTAATATTTTGATTAGTCTTACTGTTAAAGGCTGATGCTTTTTTCCTTCTTCCTCCTCTTTCTTCTCTAATTCCTCCTCTTCTTCTTCCATCCATTCTTCATTCTCGTCAGTTCTTTTAATTACCACTTATATAAAAAACTCCTTTGATATTAGCGTTTAGCATATATAGTTATCCAGTTACCCGGTTTAGCAGTTGACCAATTGAACCAGTCGTTAGTGAATAGTGAATAGTCGTTAGTGTAAATATAAGTTGCAAGATACAAGATGCAAGGTGCGAGTTTATTTAGTTATCCGGCTAACCATCTTTACGAGATACGATTCACGAGATACGAGATACGAATTTAACGTTCTCCCAAAATTTCTATTTCACGTTCTAATTTTATCCCAAAATTTCTCTTTACTCTTTTTTCTATCTCTTCAATTAAATATAAAATATCCCCGGCTAATGCTCCGCCATTATTTATTATAAAATTAGCGTGCTTGGAGGAAACCTGGGCTTTGCCCCGTGATAACCCCTTCGCTCCAACCTTTTCTGCTAATTCTCCGGCATAGTAACCCGGTGGATTTTTGAATATGCTACCCGCACTGAATTTATCCAAAGGCTGCTTGGTTTTTCTGATTTCAATATTTTCTCTCATTCTTGATTCAATTTCTTCTTTATTCCCTTTTTTCAGCAGCAGAGTTGCTTCTAAAATTATTACTGACTTGCCTTTTAAATTACATTCACGGTAATTAAAATTTAAATTAGGTTTGGATGTTCTTTCTATCTTATTTTCCCGGGTTAAAAAAGTTACATTTTGTACTACATCTGCCATACAATTTCCTTTAAAACTGGCATTATTAATTATAGCCCCGCCTAAAGCCCCGGGAACATTACAGGCAAATTCTAAACCGCTAAATTCTCTACTCAAAGCTATTTTACTCAGATATACTAATGAAACTCCCGCACCTACTTTTACAATTTTATCAGAAAATTCTATTTTTTTAAAACCTTTATTTAGGTTAATTACTAAACCTCTTATACCGCTATCCAAAATCAATAAGTTTGTTCCGTTTCCGATAACCCGGAAAGGTATGTTATATTCTTTAGAAATAGAAAGGACTTTCTTTAGATCTTTGATATTGTTAGGGCTGCAAAAAACATCAGCAGGCCCCCCAATTCTTAATGAAGTATGATTCTTCAATGGCTCATCGTATTTAATTATACTGTCAATTCCTTGTTTTTTACACTCATTTTTTATAATATCTATATTCATTTTCATTTTCATTTTCAAATAAAATTAAAACACCTTTGTTTTATTTAATTGTTCGGCCAATTCCTGACCAACAGTCCAAATATCCCCTGCCCCCATAGTTATTATCATATCTCCGGGTTGAACAATTTCAGATAAATAACTTAAAATATCTTCTTTGGAAGGCAAATATCTTACCTTACTATGATTGGATTTTTTAACTTCCTTAAATATGGTTTCTCCGCTAATTCCGGATATCGGTGATTCATTAGCTGAATAAATATCATTAATAATTACACAATCGGCGTCAAAAAATGCCTTACCGAACTTTTCTGCCAAAAGTTTAGTTCTACTGTAACGGTGGGGTTGAAATACGGCAATTATTCTTCTGTCTTGCCAGCTACTTCTTAAGGCGCTCAAAGTTGCTTTAATCTCGGTAGGATGATGAGCATAATCATCAAGTATTAATATTTTGTCGTCCAAATTGGCAACGATTTCCATTCTTCTATGTACCCCTTGAAAGGTTTCCAATATTTTAGCAATTTCTATAAAACTTATTCCCAGTTCCCGGGCAACAGCAATTGCCGCTAAAGCATTTAGGATATTATGATATCCGGCAACCTTTAAATAAAGTTCACCTATTTTTTTGCCCTGCCAGTATATCTTTGATTTAGAATTTAACTTATCTAATTTTATATCTTTAGCCATTAAATCCGCTTCAGTAAATATTCCATAAGAAACATAATTTCTCCCACATTGTTTTGCCAGTCCCTTTATATTATCGCAATCCTTGCACAAGATAACTCGTCCATTATCAGGAACTTTATCAATAAATTTCTTAAAATCTTTTAGAATATTTTCCATATTTCCATAATGATCTAAATGGTCATCTTCTATATTGGTAACTATAGCCATGCTTGGATTCAATTCCAAAAACGAACCATCACTTTCATCGGCTTCTACAACTATATGATTTCCTTTCCCCAATTTAGCATTATTTTTAAAATTATTTAGCTCTCCTCCCACTACTACAGTAGGATCAAAACCGCTTTTTTCTAGTAATAGACTTATCATAGAAGCAGTGGTGCTTTTACCGTGTGTACCGGCTACAGCTATTCCATATTTATTATCCATAAGCCTTGCCAGCATTTCAGCCCTTTTTATTATAGTAACTTTCCTATCCATGGCACCCCTTATCTCTGGATTAGATTCGGGGATTGCGGATGAAATTACTACCAAGTCTGCCTCTTCTATATTATTTTCATTATGACCTTTAAAAATAGTTGCACCTTTGTCAGCCAATTTTTTAGTTATCTTTGAAGTTACAATATCAGAACCGCTGATTTTATAACCTAAATCAAGAAGAATTGAGGCTAAGCCGCTCATTCCCGATCCGCCAATTCCAATAAAATGTATGTGTAATTTTTTTTCATTCATTAATTATAATTCCACCCTTTTTTCGTATATCGTATATCGTATAAGGCATATAGCGAAAAACTGAAAGCGCAAAACGCAAAACTATAGCTTAAAATTCAAAACCTCTCTAGCGTATAGCGTACAGCGTTTAGCGTAGAGTACAACAAGAGAAGAGAGATATCTACACTCAAAAACTTATGATTTTATTTTGTAGGGGGCGGATTCGTCCGCCCCGAGTTATTTGGCTAATTTCATTTGGCGGGTTCGATAAATCGAACCCCTACTTCTGGCTTCCGAATACTGCCTTATGTCTTCTTCTTTCTTCACTATATACTATATACTCGATACTCGATACTATTTTATAATTTCAATAAAAATATATGATTTTCCTGCTTTGTTGGTAAAATACTTTTTAAATATTTTTAAATTTTTTTAATGCAATCAGAAATATAGTCTACTATCTTTTTAGCTGAATTTTTATTACCCAATTCTCTGCTCTTCCTAGCCATCATTTCTAATCGATTTTTATCTTTTAATATATCGAGTAAAACCTGGGCTAACTTCTTATCGGATAAATCCTTTTCTAAAATTAATATTGCAGCCCCTTCTCTTGTAAAAATTCTGGCGTTTACTTCCTGGTGATTCTGGGTTGCATAGGGGTAAGGTATTAAAATTGCCGGTAACCCATAAGCACCGATCTCAGCTAAAGTTGTGGCTCCCGCCCGGCAGATTACTAAATCAGCCAGAGAATAAGCTTTTTCAATATCATACAGATAGGGTTCTACCGAAAATATTTTATGGTCTTCTCCCACCATTTTCATAATGTTATCATAATCATCTTGCCCGCTAATCAATAAAACTTGCCAGTTGTTCTTTATAACATCTTTTGTTAAATCGACACCCTGCAGAACAGCTCTATTAATTGAAGCTGCTCCTTTGCTGCCCCCTAATACCAATATGGTTTTTTTTAAAAAATCAAGGTTAAATTTTTTATACTCTCTGTCTATGTTCTGTTTAATATTCTTAAAACGTATAGGATTACCCGTAAAAATCATTTTTGCTTTATTACTAAAATATTCTTTTGACTGATTAAAGCTTAAAAATGTTGCCCTGGTAATACGAGATAAAAATTTATTGGTAATCCCGGGTATTACATTTTGCTCATGAACAAAAGTTGGAATACCTAATATTGCAGCCATTAAAACCACCGAACCGCTTACATAGCCCCCTGTTCCAATAACTATATCTGGTTTATACTTTTTTATAATATTATAAGATTGAAATAAAGAAATTAAAAAAATGACAATAGCCGTTAAATTTTCAAAACATATTTTTCGCTTAATACCCTGAGCTTTAATTTTTACAATTTTAAAACCCTCCCGAGGTATAAGTTTTGATTCCAGACCCCTTTCGGTTCCTACAAATAAAATATCGTTTTTTATATCCCTGTCTTTTATCTCGCAAGCTAAACTAATTCCTGGATATACATGCCCCCCTGTTCCACCACCCGAAATTATTACCTTTAGTGCCATCAATTATGCTCCCTATTCTTTTGCTTTATACCGGGAAATATTTAATAAAATTCCCGCGCAAAACATATTTACAATCAAAGATGAACCTCCAAAACTTATAAAAGGCAAGGTAATACCGGTAGTAGGAATCATTTTAGTTACTACTCCAATATTAATGATGCTCTGAAAAACTATCATAGAAGTAATACCCGCAGCCAATAAAGTCCCAAATTGGTCAGAAGAATCTAAGGCTATCCTGAATCCACGCCACAACAATATTGTAAAGAGAATAATTATTACTACAGTACCTATAAACCCTAATTCCTCACCAATTATTGAGAAGATAAAGTCAGTATGTTGGTCGGGAAGATAGAAATATTTTTGTTTACTCTCTGCCAATCCGATCCCAAAAATTCCTCCACTCCCTAAAGCCAACAGAGATTGAATTATATGAAAGCCGCTATCTAACGGGTCTTTCCAGGGATCTAAAAAGGAGAGCAATCTCGTCCTTCTATATTCTTCTCTTGATAATATTAAAATTCCTAAGGGGATTGCTGCTACTATTAAAGCATAAAGCTGAATTACCCTGGTTCCCCCAATAAATAACATAATAAAAGAAATGCCTAAAATAATTAAGGAAGTACTAAAATCTGGTTCATTCAAGATTAATAAAAACATTACTAACATAATAATTAGAGGGGGCAATACCCCCCTAATAAAGGTTTTTATATCTTTTATTTGTTTTCTGGTTAAAGACTCTGCCATATATAAGATTAAAGCGAATTTAGCAATTTCGGAAGGTTGAAAAGAAAAAATTCCTATCTTAACCCATCTACTTGCCCCACCGGCAGATCTCCCGATACCGGGAATATATACCATCGATAGCAATGTAATGGATAAAATTAAGATAGGCAAAGTAAATTTTTTATAATAATGATAATCGGTGTATATAGCGAAAAAAAATGCTATTAAAGCTATTATAGCATAAATTAATTGTCTTTTTAAAAAATAATAACTATCCCCATACCATTTATAAGCCATAATGTAACTTGAACTAAAAACCATACATATACCAATAGCCATTAGAATAATTACCGTTATAAAAAGCCATAAATCAGGAGATCTTTTTTCTTCTATTAACATCTCAAATATAACCTCATAATTAGTCGTTAGTAATAGTTAGCGTAGAGCGTACAGCGTTTTTAGCGTAGAGCGTTTAGCGTTTAGCGTATATTAATTTAGTATCGAGTATCGAGTATATAGTTAAGAAAAAGAAAAGAGAAAAAGAAGTAGGGGCGTATTGCAATACGTCTTCAAAACTTGAAACTTGCAACTCGAAACTCATTACTTGTTACACATTACTTATCACTTATTACTGTATTTTACTATATACTCGATACTAAGTGCTGGCTATCCCAATAATAGCCAGTATTATCCCTGCTATCCAAAATCTAATAATAATTTTAGGTTCTTTCCAACCACAAAGCTCAAAATGATGGTGAATAGGACTCATCTTAAAAATTATTTTACCTCTTAATTTTACCGAAATAACTTGAAGTATCACTGATAGAGTTTCAATCACAAATACCCCGCCTATTATCAGTAAAAATAATTCTGTCCTGGTAAATATTGCCACTGAGGCAAGTGCACCGCCCAAAGCCAGAGAACCAACATCTCCTAAAAATATTTGAGCCGGGAAAAAATTATAGACCAAAAAGCCGAGGGAAGTAAAGGCAACTATTAGTGAAAAAATTCCTATTGACTCTATATTTTGCATGTAGGCAATTAAAGCAAAGCTAAACATAGAAATAATTATCAAGCCGGCTGCCAGCCCATCCAGGCCGTCAGTTAAGTTTACCGCATTAACCGAACTAACCATCACCAGGACCACAAAAGGCACAAACATAAATCCTAATTCTATACTATTTTTCAAAAAAGGAATATAAATTTCTGTACCTAAATCAGTACTTTGTTGAACACCATAAACAACTATTAGAGCAAGAGCAATTTGAAGAAACAATTTTTGTATAGTAAGAAGACCCAACGACCGTTTCTTAAGATATTTTATCAAATCGTCAACCAAACCGATAAGTCCGAAACCGACAGTAATAATTAACGACCATAAAACATATTTATTATAAGGGACAAGGAGTAAAATTATTATTATCAAAGTAAAAATAACTATTACTCCTCCCATAGTAGGTGTTCCCATTTTATGTTGATGAAGATCCGGCCCTTCCTGACGAATTTTCTGCCCTACACTATGTTTTTTTAAATATTTTATAAAGAACGGCAGAGCAATAACCGGAATTATAAAGGAAATTAATAAAGTTAAGGGCCAATAGGTCATTCTTTCCTCCTAGGTAGGATTATTTTTTTGGTATTCTCTTCGCCAAAATTCTAAAATTTCTTCCATTTTCATTTCTCGAGAACCTTTTAATAGGATAAAATCTCCGGGTTTGGTCAGACTTAACAGCTTTTTGGCTAAATTTATCTTCCCATTTTTCTCAAAAGAAAAAACTCTTTCTTCTGACATCCCCTCTTCTTTGGAAGACTGAGCAATTATCTTTCCTCCCGGGCCTACAGTTATCAGTATATCAATAGATAATTTTGCTACTTCTTTCCCTATTTCCCGGTGGTAAAAATCGGTCTTTTCTCCTAATTCCAGCATATCTCCCAAGATGGCTATCTTTCTATTTTTTTGCGCAAGTTCACCTAAAGTTTCTAAAGCACTTTTTACTGATAATGGACTCGCATTATAGGAATCGTTCAGTATTTTAATGCCCTTGTAAAAGTTGCTCAATTGCATATGCAGGTCTAACGGTTTAAAAGAAGATAAGCCTCTTTCGATTAAATCTAATTCTATTCCCAGGGCAAAAGCAGCTGCAGCGGCGGCAAGGGCATTATAGATATTGTGCCTTCCTAATAAGGGGAAATATGTTTCTTTACTTATATCATTTTGTACTACAAGGGTAAATTTCATTCCTTTATCGCTGACTGTTCTGATATTATCAGCCATAATGTCACTTTTATTTTCAATGCCAAAAGTATGTACCTTCTTATCTCTAACAATTTCTAAAGCCTTTAAAAAATAGAGGTCGTCTCTGTTTATTATGGCTATACCGTCTTTGTCTAATGATTGTAATAATTCCGACTTAGCTTTAAAAATATTATTCTTTGAACCTAATAAACCGATATGCGCCTCTCCAATATTAGTAAGCACTGCTAAATCAGGAATAATAAAATTGGTAAGAGTTTTTATTTCGCCCAAACCTCTCATTCCCATCTCTGTCACCAACAGTTTATGTGATTTGTTAAGCTGCAGCAGAGTAAGAGAAATTCCGATTTCATTATTATAATTTCCAGAGGATTTTAAAAGGGGAAATTTTTGAGATAAGATATGAGCAATAATTTCTTTGGTAGTAGTCTTTCCGTTACTGCCGGTTACACAGATATTAAAAGTTTTAAACTTATCCTTATAGTGTTTGGACCAATCCTGCAGGGCAGAAAGAGTATCTTTTACTTCTATGATAATTTTATTTTTTTCTATTTGCTCATTCTGTAATAAAGTGCTCGCACCTTTACAGACTACTGCCCCAACCGCACCTTTTCTAAAAGCTTTAATAATAAAATCATGTCCATCGAAATTTGGTCCGATTATAGCAAAAAACAAATCACCGGGAATTAAAGTTCGGCTATCTATGGAAATCCTTTTTATTAAGCAATTCTGGTCTCCCTGAATTATCTTTCCCGAGACAGCTTCTATCAATTCCCTGATTTTACAGTTTTCCAATCCTCTATCTCCCTGTTAAAATATTTTTCACCACTTCTTCATCATTATGATGGATAGCTCTGTTATGATAAATCTGTTCGTTTTCAGGCCCTTTTCCGGCTATCAACACTATATCTCCTTCTTTGGCTTTTTCCAAAGCATGTTTAATAGCTTTTACCCGATCAGTAATTATAATATAATCTTTATCTGTTTTTTTAACCCCTCTCTCAATTTCCTGGGCAATTTTCAAAGGGTCTTCACTTTTAGGATTATCCGCAGTTATTACTACATAATCACTATATGTTCCTATAACTTCCCCCATGGTAGCCCTTACCTTATTATATTTCTCTCCACCATGTCCAAATACAGTTATTATTTTATGTGAGGTAAAATTACGTAAATTCCCTAATATATTCCCTAATCCATGATAATTGTGGGCAAAATCTATAATAATAGTATAATTCTGACCATATTCAAGCAGCTTATATCTTCCCGGAGCTCCATAAAATTTGCTAAAAGCTCGGGAAATTATGTTAAGGGAGATACCCTGAGTAATAGCTGTTGCTATAGCTGCCAAAGCATTATATATGTTGTATCTTCCGCTAAAATTTAAAAATATTTCAGTATCGCCTACGGGGGTTTCCACTATAAATGACGAACTTTTAAGGTCTATTTTTATATTCCTGGCTCTAACCTCAGCTTCTTTTTCTATTCCGTAAGTAATTAAATTAACCTCATTGCAATCAATAAAATCCTTGCTGTGCTCTTCATCGACATTGATTACCGCATATTTTTCAGAAGTCATTTTTTTGCTTTTATTTAAATTTAAAAACAATTTTTTCTTTGCTTCTAAATAATTAGAAAAGTTTTTATGAATTTCAAAATGCTCCTTGCTGATATTAGTAAAAATAGCTGCATCAAAATCACATCCTTCTACTCGAGATAATTGCAGGGCATGTGAAGATGCTTCCATTACTACATAATCAGTTTTTTGTTTAACCATTTCTTTAAGGGTTTTCTGTAAATCTATTGATTCCATAGTAGTCATATGGGAAGAGTTAATATTATTTGCAATTATATTTTGGGCTGTTCCTAGAAGTCCTGTTTTGTATCCCGCTTCCTGTAAAATAGCTCTTAACATATAAGTAATAGTAGTTTTACCGTTTGTTCCGGTTACTCCAATTAATTTTAATCTACGTGAAGGAAAATCATAAAATTGGTTAGCTAAAATTGCCAGGGCTTTACGGCTATCATCTACCTTTATTATGGTAATGCCCGGCCTGGGAGGAATTTCTTTTTCTACCACCAAGGTAACTGCTCCCCTGTTAATGGCTTCATCGATAAAATTATGTCCATCAGAAGTAAAACCTTTTATACATACAAATAAAAAATCTCTCTTTATTTCCCGAGAGTCGTGATATATTCCTTTGATATTTAAATTTAAATCACCATTAATTTCTTTAGTGTCTAAATTTGTTATTAATTCACTCAGCTTCATAAAAAATACCTCAATCTTAATTTACCAATTAGCTAATTGACCGATTCTCCAATTGAACAATTGAATTAGTTAACCAGTTAGCCGGTCTTCCAGTCTACCAGTTAAATTATTCGTTAGTGTAAAATATAAATTGCAAGATACAAAATGCAAGGTGCAAGTTTATTTAGTTGCTTGGTTACCCCGTTACCCAGTTTACTGGTTAACCAATAAATAATACACTTCTTCTCCTTTGTTTTTTTCTATATATTATTATACTCGACACGAGCTTATTTTAGTATTATTTTATCAGATTAATTTCTTTTATTTATACGTTACTCATTACTGTTTTTTAATATATACGAGATACAAAATATTCATTATTATCTTGCTTTCATTTACTGCCCGCACCTAAACGCTATACGCTCCACGCTATTCTTCACTATATACTCGATACTTGATACTGATTTATTCCGAATACTGATTTCCATCTTTTTTCTTAACCAGCTAATCAGCTAACTGATCCTAAACTAGATACGATTCACGAGATACGAGATACTTATTTTGTCGGTACCGATAAATAAGGAAGAACCTTGGAAGCAATCTCCTGGAAAACCGGGGCAGCTACTGTTCCGCCGTAATAACTCCCCTTAGGTTCATCTAATAAAACTAAGATAGATATTTTAGGATTCTCGGCAGGAGCATATCCCACAAAAAATGAACTATACTTATCTTCAGAATATTTACCGATAGAAAAATCAAATTTTTGAGCAGTCCCGGTTTTTCCTGCTGCTTGATATCCTGCAAGCTTAGCCATTTTACCAGTTCCGTCATTTATAACTTGCTCTAATATTTTGCTCATAGTTAAGGCAGTATCAACCGACACTACCTGTCTTACCGGCTTTGGCTTAAATATTTTAATTTTATTTTGCGTAGAATCTATTATTTCCTTCACTATCATCGGCTTCATCAAAGTCCCTCTATTAGCTATGGCCGATACAGCCATTATTAGCTGAATTGGAGTTACAGAAATTTCTTGACCTATAGATAGGGAAGCCAGGGAAATTTTTGACCAATCTTTTGTGCTTCTTACTAAGCCATTTACTTCACCAGGTAAATTTATTTCAGTTAGCGTCCCAAATCCGAACCTTCTAATAGATTTTTCAAAAACTTTTTCATCTAATCTCGTTCCGGTTTGAATTACTCCTACATTACAAGAATTCTTTACAATATCGGTAAGATTTTGAGAACCATGTTGGTGTATATCGTGAAAAACAGTCCCATTGTATTTTATCCACCCTTTACAATAAAATTGATCATCTAAATTGACTACTCTTTCTTCCAGGGCTGCAGCTATGGTAATAACTTTAAAGGTCGATCCCGGCTCATAGGCATCAGTTACTGCCCTATTTCTCCAAAGATCACGAGGATATTTATTAAAATAATTGGGGTCATAGGAAGGTTTTATTGCCATTGCTAGAATTTCCCCGGTTTTAGGTTCTACTACAATAGCAATTCCTGCTTTGGCTTTGGATTTTTGAAAAGCTTTATCTAAAGCTTCTTCGGTGATGTATTGGATAACTTCATCAATGGTTAATACAATTGAATGCCCATCTTTATGAGCAGTTGGTTTTTTAATGCTTAGCGGGATCTTACCTCCTGTAGCATCTCTCTCTAAAATTGCTAAACCGGGTAAACCTTTTAGTTCTTTATCAAAAAATGATTCCAAACCTTCCAGGCCTTGATTGTCTATTCCCACAAATCCCATTAAATTAGAAGCTAAATAATTCTTAGGGTAATATCTTTTACTCTCATCTAAAAAGTTTAATCCGTCTAAATTTAATTTTTTGATCTCTGCAACTTCTGTTTCTTTTAATTTCCTTTTTATCCATACAAAAGATTTTTTCTGGTTTAATTTTTCCAGTACATCTTTTGTTTTCAAATTTAAAATTGAAGATATTTTTTGGGCAGTTTCCTGAGGGTTCTTGACTTTAGGAGGAATGGCGAATAAAGATTGAACATTAACATTCACGGCTAATTTTTTATAATTTCTATCATAAATATTACCTCGTTCTCCCTCAATGGAAAAAGAAGTAAGGTGTTCTTGTTGGGCAATTTCTTTAAATTTATTACTTTGAATGACCTGAATGTTATATAACCTATAAATTAATGAAAAATAAAGAATTATAAATACTATAAGTAAAAAAATAATACGTTCTTTTTTTTCTTTGGAAAGTAACAACTATTTCCGCCCTCTTTAACCTATACTGCTACAAGTATATTATTTTAATACCCCTAAAATCAAGTCATTTAAATTCTTTAGGTCAAAACTAGCCCAAAAATTCTTTTCCTTTTCATAATTGTTACTGATTGTTCCGATATCATCTCCGGAATTAATCTCAGGAGTGAGATTTGAAGCAATAAATTTAACTTCTTTTGGTCTAATCATTCCTAAATGATTACAAGCAATTTTTTCAATTCTATCTAAAGCAGAAAGAGTCTCAGCGGTAAGTTCAAGTCTTTTATTTTCTTCCTCTAAGGCTATTTTATCATTTTCCAACTTTATTAATTTGTATCCTAATTCGCTTAATACAATGTTATTAGAAATATAAAAAATTACTACAGAAGTGATAAAAATTACTAATACTAAAAATGACCCAAAAATAATTAAGGCATTCTTGTTTTCGTAATTAACAGTAGCTATAGCACTGTTCCCTCTCATATTTTACCGCCCCTTTACTTTTATTATTTTCTCTGCCACTCTCAATTTGGCGCTTCTTGCTTTAGGATTGTCCCTTACTTCCTCCAAAGAAGGTCTAATTGGTTTTTTAGTTATAATTTTCAACCCGTAATTCTTTTGTACTTTCCCTTCTTTTTCTGCTTCCTTAAATAGGTGTTTAACTATCCTATCCTCTAATGAATGGTAGGAAATAACACATATCCTTCCCTTATCCTCTAAAATCCTAATTGCCTGATTCAATCCGGTTTCCAAGGCATTAAGCTCCTGGTTTACTTCAATCCTGATAGCCTGAAATATCCTGGTTGCAGGATGAATTCTCCAGGTGTGCCTCTTTTTAGTCCTGGGAAGAGACCTTATCACTAAATCAGCTAACTGCTTGGTGGTAGTAATGGCTTTCTTTTTTCGTTCTGTTACAATTAAGCGGGCAATCCTCCTGGAAAACCGTTCTTCTCCATATTTTTCAAATATTTCAGCTAAATCTTTTTCGGAATAATTATTGAGTAAAATATCGGCGTTAAATTCTTGAGTTAAATCCATTCGCATATCTAGATGGCTTTCTTCTTTAAAACTAAATCCTCGTTCTTTCTTTTTTAGTTGGTGAAAGGACACTCCTAAATCAAAGATTATCCCCGAAACTGTTTCGATCTTTAAGCCTGATAGAATCCCTTCTAAATTTTTGAAATTACCTTTAACTAATTTTACTTTATCGATATAACTCTTTAGTTCTTCTTTTGCTGTTTCAATTGCCTCTATATCCTGGTCGATGCCGATCAGTGAACCCTGGGGATAAATGTTCTCCAAAATAGCTTTGGAGTGCCCTCCACCTCCTAAAGTGCAATCGATATAAACACCTCCTTTCTTTAAGTTTAAATAATTTAAGATCTCTTGTGTTAACACAGGAATGTGAAAGGAATTTACCATAGATTACCCTTCTTGTTCGTATATTCTTTCGGCAATATCTTCGTATGAACTTTCAACTTCTTCAAAGTATTTTTGCCATACATCTTTACTCCAGATCTCTATCCTATCTAAAACCCCAACAACCATAATTTCTTTATTAATTCGGGCGTAATCTCTCAAATATTTCATGATAACAACTCTGCCTTGATTGTCCATGGTGCAATCAGTGGCCCGGGAAAATAGTATCCTCTTAAATGCTCGAGCATCTCTCTGGCCCAAGGGAAGCAGCTTCATTTTTTCAGACAGAGTTTTCCATTCCTCAAGAGGATATACAAAAAGACAAGTATCAAGACCGAAAGTAATAATAAATTTTTCACCTAAAGATTCACGGTATTTTGCCGGTACAATCAATCTTCCCTTTTCATCGATAGCGTGCTCATACTGTCCTAAAAACATAAAATCTCCTTTATATTATATCCTCCACTTTACTCCACTCTACTCCACTTATTTATACTATACTACATTTTTTTAAAAAACCCTCTTTTTTTTTGAAAATAATTTGATTTTTTTTAAAAAAATTGGAAAACACCACATATTTAGCGTATTTTTATAATAGATACACTATTTCTCAGCGTATTTTTGGGGAAAATAGAAGGATACCTCATCCCCTTCCTTGCAGAAGGAGACTCTTCAGGATTAAGTTAATTTTCACAAGGAATATCTTGGGGGGGATGAAATAAAAAAAAGACATACAATAAAATGTTTTATCGTATGTCTTTATATCCTATTTATTTTGATAAGTAGATCGTATAAGCCGAGTTCTGTCCCCTTATTAAATTATAAGGGTGGTAATCATCTATCTGGGATGTAAGTTACCTTACACCTCTTGCGACCTACCCGAAGATTCAGCGGGCCACCACAGCTCTTCCTATTTGGTCTTGCTCCGAGCGGGGTTTACTAAGCTTGTTAGTCACCTAACAACTGGTAGGCTCTTACCCTGCCTTTTCACCTTTACCGAGCACCCAAATTAAGTGTTCGGTTGTGTATTTTCTGTAGCACTTTCCTTAAGGTTACCCTCACTGGGGGTTACCCAGCGCTCTGCCCTGTGGAGCTCGGACTTTCCTCGAAAGAAATAGCATTTCTTCCGCGAT
>CAZWFH010000007.1:0-21159 GCA_964632105.1 uncultured Atribacterota bacterium | reverse complement strand
TCGGGAAAAGTTATTGTTATAGTATCCATGGGTGTAGCTTACCTCCTTTTTTAAAGGGTTTTGTATATATAGGTAAGCCTGCCCTGTTCAGTAGTTTTTTACTTAGCAGGGTCTACACCTTTTTATTATTTTTTTGCAATCCTTCTCTTGTTACTTGTCTTATTATTAACTAAAGAAAGTATTATTAATATACAATATTTTTCTTCTAACTACCCCACTAAAGTTTACACTAACAAATATTCCTTCAGCCATATAGTTTATTCTTGCATAAAGAAAGTTATTTGACTATCCTGATGTTTTTAGATTATTCTGTAGTTATGAAATGTTTTTTAATTATAGACCCCTTTATTTCCTCCAGGTTAATGAAATTGTAAAAATTGCTGAGAACAATAGAATTAAAATAGATTTTTTAAACAATAAAACAACGAATTATTTCTCCATTTCTACATAATTCATAAGCAAAGCTTCAGATATACTAAGCACTTTTTCCTTATTCCAATATTTTTTAAGCGCAGCATAAGATTGAGCATCTGAAGTTATTACATAATCGACATTTGCATCCTTAATTTCAATTATTCTACGTTCGGCTAATTTTTTAAGAAAGTCCTCGGATATACCCAAAGGGTATACAGCCGAAGCCAAAGGTCTTGCTTTTTCTTTGTTTGTTCTGAGTTCTTGATACTGAGTAAATAAAGATTTTATAATCATTCTAGGTGCATCATAATTCTTCAGGTATCTTGCCATAAAAGAACCATCGTGATAAGCAACAAGTTTATCCGTCTTAATAAAATTCTGCAAATCATAAGGTCTTGACTTGTATTCATCACAAGGCACTATGAATAGACCATAGAAAAAATCAATCTCCAGAATAACTTCTTGCTTAATCTTAATGCCTAATTCTTTGTACCATTCTTTAATAGCATAGTAAGTCTTAGGTGATGCAATAACCAGTTTATTTGCACTAGACTTATTTAAATATTCTGCCATTTTCTTGGCCATAGATATTGCCTCTTCCAGAAAGCCGTTCGCTTTTAGATCATAACCACTCTCAAACCTGTCTGAAATAATAGGTTTAATATTCTTTTTGTTCATTAGGGTAATCGCTGCTTTGGAAGCTTCAGAATTAATCATTAGTGATTCTGCATCTACAAGGTATATAATACCTACTTCTTCTCCTTTAATATTTGAATCTTTCAATTCGCTAAGAGCAATAGATACATCCCCGTATAGATTCCCGTATTTATTTATTCGGACTTCGGCATCTTTTACATAGTCAAGTTTAATGCCTCTTTTAATAATCTCATATCTTGCTTTATGAAATAGGGGTATTGGATCCCTGGGATCACCTTTTATCCCGTAAACACAATAAGTTTTACAAAGTCCACAACTGCAGCACTGATAAAGACTTTTTGCTAAACTTTCAGTACAATCAATCTCATTCCTTGCAAGACTGTAAGCTAAATATACTTTTCTACCAGGGTAAACAGTAGTTGTTCTATTAATAGTAAAAGCTGGACAGCCGTAAACACATTGATCATTACACATTGAACAATCTTCCATTAGTTTATTGTATTCATTAAACATTTGCTTCTCCTCCCAATCCAAGTACAGGTGGATTCATTATATTATTTGGATCAAGTACTTTCTTAATTTTTTTCATTACCTCAAAACCATTATTATGTTCAGCAAGCATCCACTTACTTTTAAGTGTGCCAATTCCATGATGGTGCGAAACAGATCCACCAGCAATTACACAAGCGTCTAAAGCCTTCCTAACGCATTCGAGAAAAATCTTTTCTGCATCTTTTGGATTCTCGCCACGTATTGTATGAATTATACAATATAAATTACCTCCAGTATGATACACATGCGAGAAGTGCACATGGATTAATTGGGCATAGGGCGCCAGAGCGTTCCTCATAGCTAACCAAACATTCTCTAATTTATCCCACGAAGCAGAAACTTCTAAAGATTCGGCTGCACCATTATAAAGATGGGTAGTATCAAGACCATATGAAGTATCAAATCTTTCTCTTTCCCAATGCTTTGCCGCCTCATCCCCCTTATAAATTCCACCTTCTTTAAGACAACATTGATCACTTATATTGATGTCAACTTCAATCTGGTCTTCTCTACCTTCAAAACCTAGGTAGAGTAAAGCATAACCCTTTTCAAAGTTGAATTTATTAATCGTAAATACAGATTCAAATTCATCGTATAACCGCACAACAGCTAGAGTTGATAGGCTCGTTGCCATAATTCTTCTTATTGCTTCAAACCCGTCATGAGTAGTTTTAAATGTATAGACTGAATATTCTCTTGCTTCTGGTTTAGGCCAAATTTTTACAGTCACTTCTGTACAAATACCATATGCTCCTTCAGAACCGAGGAATAAATGGTTTAAGTTAATTCCAGTTGAAGCTTTTGGAGAATCTTTAGTATACATTATTTCTCCAGTTGGCAACACAGCTTCTAGAGCAATAAGCATGTCATCAAATTTACCATACTTAGTAGAGAATGTACCAATTGCATTCGTGACAACAGAACCAGCAATAGTAGCTGAATACATAGACTGAGGAAAATGTCCCATTGTAAATCCCATCCTGTTCAGTTCATCCTCAAGTTGAGCAATATTCCAACCGGCACCTGCACTAACAGACATTCCTTTCTCGTTAAAAACAAGTTTCGTAAATTTTTTCATATCAATACAGATCCCACCATTATAGAAAACAGACCCCATAACAGCGCCAGAACCCCCACCATATGGTATAACAACGGTTTTATACTTATTTGCAATTTTCAGGATCTCTGAAACTTGTTCAGTAGTTTCTGGCCATATTACTACATCGGGAATATAAGGATATTTCCCTGATTGAATCCATTTATATTCTACATTAAAAGCCCCATGAGCAACTGCTAACCTATCAATGATATCAACAGAAACAGCTTCATCAGGTATTATTTTTTTAATTTCATTAAGAATTAATTCATTAAAATTACTTTTATATACCTCTTTTTTCATAGTCCAACTCATTCTCCTTTCATAATCATTATATTGTAACGTTAAAAAACTATATCAATTTATTTGGATACAAATACTCAATACATCAGATCAGAACTCGACCAATTGACATACTCCAAATTTTTTAAGGGAGTATATAAACTGGTCATTTGACATCAATTTCTCCTTTCTTTCTAGATTATAAACAATTTTATAACCTCTTTTGTGCTAACAATTTTAAAAGATTTTCCAGGGTTAAGTTTTAATTTTCAATTGTTTTTTTCACTGATAAATAATTACCTCTCAATAAGCAATGAAATATGCTATATAAAAATTTATTATCTTTTTAATTCCCTATTTTGGTAATACTCTGGCAAAATGTGTATTTAATTGCCTTTCAATAATTGAAATCTATTAATAAGTATTCTTGTTCAAGTATTCTACTTCCCTCAGAAAGAGTGAAAAACAGGACTTGAGGGAAACCTTATATTTATAAAGCTAATTATTAATAAAAACAATTCTCTTATGGGATTGTTAAGTAATTATCCCAACCAAAAATGAATACATTTAAGAACAAACCATTGTTACCATAAAAAATCTCTATTATTGTGTACCGGGTACTATAGAGTAGCATTCTCTCTTAGCCGGGAAAAAGTAATAAAGTCAAGCTTCTTCAATTACTCTGAAAAATAACAAGGATATTAATAATCGCAGTCGTTCTTTTTACCTTTTTATCTAATTTATTCACATCGAATATAATTTTATGATCTAAATCTCGCTTTAGAGAGATTTAAGTTTTTAGATAGCATTTTCACTAGATAGCCATCTGAGTAGCTTGAACCATCTTAGAATAGTTGATTAATTGCAAAAACCAAAAATATAAGCCGGTATACTTAAATAGAAAATCCTAAAGTCAATCTTTTCTTCCCAAAGACAATACTCGTACATTCAAATGCTTCAGATTTAACTATTACTTTTCTTAATTTTCCTTAATTTACATATTGTTCATGATACTATCTAAATTAAAAAGTAAGATAAATAATTATTTGTCTTTTTGTTTAATTAACTTATTTCTTATAAGTTTTTAAAAATATTCATTCGACTGTCAACTCATTGTAATTGTTTTTTTATTAAAACTATTCAAGGTCTAATTGATATCCTTTTTTTATTTCCTTTATTTCACAATCATTTTCCGGTGTTCCACTTTTAAAAATAATTAATGTTTTACAAATCTCTTTTTCTATCGGAAATGGCGCCCAATGCCAAGTTTTTTTGTTAAGTACAATTGCTTGGCCTTGTTTTAAATAAAATGCCTTAATATCCTTTATTTCATCATTTTGGGTGGAAGATTTTGCTAGAAATATTATTGAATCATTTTCTAATTCAATAAGAATTTCAATTGTTTGTTTATGTCTTTCTAAGTATTCCAATTTTATTTCTCTTTCGCGACTACTCAATATTCCGACGGCCATCTGTTCTTCTGCTTGAAATTTATATACATCTTCTATATAGTTAAACTGTTCGTTATCAAGCTTTGGTTTCTTCGTACTTTCATGTAACAAATACCCATAATCCTTAATGCTATTTTCTGATAATATAATTGGTTGCATTTTTACTGCTTTTCTCCTTTATTTTATTCAATTAACACAAATATAAAGTACTTATTATTAAAGTAATATTTTACAAACATTGACCTTCAAATTAAGTTTCAAGAATCATTCCGATTCTAATTGATAAGGTTAAAAAAATGATTATAGTTTGGTTTATATAAATTTTGCAAATGAAAATATCTCTTAAAATACTATTTTTTATAAAACAAAAAAGAAATATTGCAAGTAGATAAATAATACGGAACATATTTCAAACTAAATCATAAAATAATTATCGGCCGATTGAAAAGATTAAGCAATCTAATATTATGACTATCACTTTGTAATATTAAAGAAAAGTTTAAAATTATTCTGATATTATAGCTTGAATAGAGACCCTGATTATTTGGAGATCCGTAAATCATAAAACAGGGCATTTACCGACAAAGCAAGAAATAAGCTGAGGGTACGTCTAGGGAAATATTTCTAGCATTAACTATAGAGAACCATAAATGAATTTATAGGAAGCCGTAATTCGAAGCATTTATTTTTTATATTTAAATATTTTTCTATAGAATTTTCAAAGTGCTATCGGGTTATTAAAGCTTTTAAAAGAAATATTTTCTGGATAATTTTTATTGAAAGATAACTAAAAAATTATTTTCCAGCAAATTCTTTATATTTTTTGAATATTAAATTATATTTTTCATGATTCTCGATATTGTATCCAATTTTTTTACTATTTTTTAAACTTTCCTTAATCTTAATCTGAGCATTCCAAATTCTAGCTCCCTGTCCAGCCATCAGCGCCACACCATAAGCTGCATCGCAATATTCTGGTATTGTAGCTTCCTTGCCTAACACATCTGCTAAAATAGAAATCCATAATTTGTTTTTGGTTCCACCACCAACAAAAAATAACTCGTCTGTTTCTTGAAATTCTTTCACCGAGTTAATTACATCTCTAATAGAAAATGATACCCCTTCATAAGCAGCTCTTACAAAATGCATTCTTCTATGTCCAGCATTTATACCATTAAATTTTGCTCTTAAAGAAGAATCGAAATAAGGCGCGCTCTCTCCTGAAAGATAAGGATGGTACAAAAGTCCTTCGGAACCAATAGGAATTGTTTCTGCTTCTTTATCCATTAAGTCATATGTCTCTCCTCCTAAAGGTTGTTCGCTATAGAAAACATCTCTAATCCATTTAATAGATGCTGCACATGAGGTTGTATATCTCGAAATCATCAAATAATCTCGCATAACATCTCGAATTCCTGGTAATATTTCTAGATGCCTAAATTTACTAATATCAACAACCATGCAAATATCAGCTGCAGAGCCCAACCTAATTTTCATATTAGAAGTTCCTGCAATACCAATAGAATAACTTTCTGTACTTCCATCACCTCCACCAGCTATAACAGGCACACCCTCCTTAAGTCCTGTCTCTTTAGCCGCCTTTTTTGATACGGTCCCCATAATATCAAAACACCCTGTTAATTCTGGAATTTTTGACTTTTCTATACCGCATAGACTAATTAATAGTTCAGACCAATCATTACCTTTAACATCATTTAATCCGGAAAAAGATATATTGCTTTTATCGGTGGTTATCCGATTTGTCAGCTTGTAAGTTATATAATTCGAAGCAAATGTAAATTTGTATGTTTTTTTCCAACTGTTATGTTCGTGCCTTTTTAACCAATTTATTTTGCTAACAGTTAATGCTGGGGTAACAAGAAAACCAATTTTTTCTTTAAAATGCTTACCAAACTTATTATTTAATTCATTTTTTTCAATTTCACTTCGAATATCATTCCATAGAATTGAATTTCTTACTGGTTTCCCATCATGTCCAATTAATGTAATACCTTGCATTTGTCCAGTAACACTAACTGCAATAATTTTCTTTAAATCAATTTTACCACTTTGGCTAAACTTAGCTAAACAAGAAATAGCTGCTTCATACCATTCATCTGGATTTTGTTCTGCTGTGCCATCAGCTCTTACAATCGGAGAATATTCTTGTGATTTACTTAAAATCGGATTAGCATTTTCATCTAATATTACCGATTTACACCCACTGGTTCCAATGTCGATTCCTAAAATGTATTCCATTAGTACCTCAACGTTAAATATATTTATTTTCTTTTTATTAAAAAATGTAATTTTATATATTCTTTTTTTCTTTTAAATATTTACTTATAACTTTCACCATTTCCCAATCATGTTGCGCTCCTGTATGTGCAGTTAATCCACCATCAACAACTAGATTTATCCCGGTAATAAATGATGCTTTATCTGAAGCGAGAAATAAGACTGCATTAGCGACTTCCTCAGGAAATCCCACTCTCTTCATTGGGTACACCAAAGATGTTCCCAGATCTAATATATCTTTTCCGCCTACTGCATCGAAGAATTTACTATACATCGGAGTTCTTATGGATCCAGGTGCTACTGCATTGACACGAATATTATATGGTGCATAATCAAGAGCCATATTTCTTGTAAGATTTGCTACAGCTCCCTTAGAGGCATTATACGAACAAAAAGTATGATCAGCTTGTAATCCAGACATTGAAGAAGTGTTGATAATTACGCCACCGCCTTTTTCTATCATCTTTGGAATAAAATATTTTGAGGAGTAAAACATTCCATTCACATTCACATCCATTGTATGTAGCCATTCTTCGGTTGGAATTTCATGCAGTATATTTGGATCTATTATTCCAGCATTATTATATAATATATCGCATCCACCATATTTTTCATTCACATATGACGCAAATTCTTGAACCTTCTTTTCATTAGTAACATCTAATTGACTATAATCAATTTGTTTCAATAATTCATCAGGATATTTATGGAGATTGATATCTTTTTTATCTTCTATTCCGGTAAAAATTACATTTCCTCCTGATTCTAAGAATTTCCCGACTGTAGCCTCTCCTATTCCACTTGAGCCACCGATAACTACAATTATTTTTCCATCAAAACGAATATCCATGATATTCCTCCCTTGGTTAATTTTTTATAACAATAAATATCAAATGCAATATCCACCTATTTCCGGTTTGTCTTTTGCATAAAAAACTCTAATACAAAAACAATCATTCTGTTAAATTAATAATAGATTTAGGTGATTTATAATTTTTTTTATCTTTCTCTAATTTAGGTCTTTGTAAATTAAACTTAGTCAATTTTAACCTTTTTCAATTTTCTTTGAAATTTCTTTCAAATTTTTCAAACCTTCTACTGCTAATGCTTCCCCTGAATCAGCAAATTTTCGCCATATTGCACATAAACTGTTTAATTCTTCAAAACCAGGATCAAAAGATTCAATAACTAACGGACCAGTATATTTTATCTCTTTTAATGCAGTAAAAAACTCTTTCCAAGGCACAAGTCCAGTTCCGGGTATACCTCTATTACTTTCACATACATGTACATAACCTAAATATTTTTTCCCACAAGTTTCCACTGCTTCTCTAAAACTTCTTTCTTCTCTAATCATATGAAAAGAATCTAAATGTACTTTTGTATTATCAAATCCAACATCCATACAATATTGAACTGCATCTTCGGCAATATTTAAAAAATGTGTTTCAAATCGGTTAATGCATTCAACTGCAATTACTAATTCTCCTTTTTGTTTTGCATAGTTTGCCACTTCTTTCATAGCCTCAACCGACCAATTCCATTCTTTCTTTGTCCTTGGTTTTCCAGTAAGATATCCCCAAGCAGCATAATTTACACCACCTAGAATTTTTGAGCCTAATTCAATATTTATATCCACTAAAAGCTTTAGATTTTCTATACCATTCTTTCTAACTTGAGGATCGGGTGAAATTAAATTATTATCTTTGCTTAATGTAGTGGTTGTTACGATTTCGAGTCCAACTTTTTCAATTTCTACTTTTACTAATTGTATAGGAAAAGTCTCTGGATGAGCAATGGCAATATCAATAGTCTCAAAACCCAATTCTTTTGCTTTAGGTATGATCCATAAATCGTCTTTTGAAAAATTTTCTGACCAAATAAAAGAGTCAACTCCAAATTTAAACATCTTCTACACTCCTTTTTTCATTAAGAATTATTTTAAAATGATAGATTTTTTTCTTTTTATTTATTTTACTTATAGAACATAAAATATTAAATTTAAGGAATAATTAAAACTTTTACTGAATTATAAAGGTCTTCTGCTTTTTTAAAAGCCTCAGACCACTCTTTTAAATTGTATTTTGAGGTAATAATTCCTTTAGCAGATATTTTTTTCCTCTCGAGTAAATCAATTGCTATAGGATAAGTGTTTGGACTTATATGAGCACCCAAAACATCTAATTCTTTTTTCTCACCAATAATACTCCAATCAACATTGGTTTTTTCTTTAAAAACACTAAACTCAATAAATTTACCTTTTTTCCTTATCATTGATAAACCTTGAGTGACGCCCAGAGGATTTCCGGTTACTTCGATATAAACATCACATCCATAACCTTCAGTCATGTCAAGAACCACTTTATTAGCATCGCTTTTTAAAGGATTTAAAACTATATCAGCACCATATTTTTTTGACAACTCCAGTCTATTTTCATTAATATCCAGAACAATAAGTTTTTTAGGATTTTTTAAAGCAACAAGTTGAATGACAAACAATCCAATTGGTCCTGCTCCTGCAACAACTACAGTGTCGCCAAAATCAATATTTCCCCTTTGAACTGCATGAATAGCACAAGATAATGGTTCAATTACCGCAGCTTCTTCCAAAGTTATAGTTTTTGGTATTTTATGGATAATTGAATTATTGTACAGTTTCATATATTCCGCCATTCCTCCTTCTGCCACACCTTTTTGAAATCCATACATATTATGAACCATACATAGATGATAATCGCCCGAAATGCAATATTTACATTTCATACAGGGTATTATTTGTTCTGCAATGACCCAGTCTCCTATTTCAATATTGTATTTTTCTTTGGAACCTTGACCCAATTCCACAACTTCTCCAAAAAATTCATGTCCGGGAGTAACCGGGGCTAACATCCATGGATCCATAGTATCATCTCCCCAATAAGAAGCCGCACCGTGATAAGCATGTATATCGCTCCCGCATATACCACAAGCTCTTACACGTATTATTACTTCTTCTCTTCCGGCCTTTGGTTTTTTCACTTTTTCTAATCTATAATCCTTTGGCCCATATGCTACTAGAGCCAATATTTCTGATGACAAATTATTCATAAAAACCTCCTATTTTAATAAATAAATTTGTTGAAATTAATAATTATATTCTTTCAATATTGTTCAAAAAAATTACCTGTAGAAATATATCTTTTCTAATGGTTATCCAAGAATCAGTATAATCATGCTATGCGTATAATTCCTTTGAGTTTAATTTGGTATACCATAAGCAAAGGGGTTTTTCTGGAAAAGCAATCAGTAAAAATAATAACCTGCTTTAGATTTTAAAAAAATTAAATTCTTTCAAATGGTATTACTTCATTTTTACCCAAAATTATTTTCAAAATTCATCAATTAAAACATACTTGATAACTAATTTACCCTACCAATAGTTTATGAATTAAAATAAACAATCACATTAAATAGTTTTATTTAACAAAAATAACTTTCTCTCTTTCAAATGATAAAGATATAATAATAATAAGCACCAAACCTTTAGCTAGTTGTTGGTATAGTGTTGGAACATTACATAATACTAATCCATTATTTATTACTGAAATGGTAATTGATCCAAGAATAACCCCTAATAATTTACTATTAGTTCCACCAGTAAGAGGCGTGCCTCCTAATAGAACGGCAACTAATACATCCCATTCAAAAAAATGCCCTGTAACCAGAGCTAACGTTCCTGCCCTAAAAACACCGAATAAAGCACAAATACCTCCTAATGTACCTGAAATAGTATAAGCTAATATTTTCATTTTTTTAACAGGTACTCCAGAATACATCGCCACCTTTTCGTCAGCACCGATTGCTTTGCAGTATTTTCCTATTTTAGTAAATTCAAAAATATAAAACATTACTAAAATTATAAACAAAACAATAGGAATTTTATATTGTGTTTTATCTATTACAAAAAGATTTATCGGAATAAAGATATATCCTCCAGGAATAAAATCCCAAAGAAAATATGCTAAATTTCTTAAAATAAAACTTAAGCAAAGAGTCGCAACAAAAGAAGGTACCCTAAGAATGGAAAACACAAAGCCTGTAGATAACCCAATTATCAAACCCATCAATATTACAGCAGGAATAAATGATCCTGGGATAATATTTTCAACAAATATTCCTATTAAAGGGGCTAAAACTAATATTGAACCTTGTGTAAGATCTATGCTTCCTTGTGACATTACAAAAATTACACCCATGCCGCTGATTATCAAAGCAACACTTTGATTCAAGATGTGTTTAATATTAACAAGATTAAAATTTTCCCCTTTTGAAATAATAAAAACCACAATATTAAAGAGAATAAACACTAAAATAGGTACAAATCTTTTAAATTTTCTTAGCATTAACCTTTTTCTTTCCTTTCTCATTAACATTTTTATAAAATATTTTTATGAACCTAATATTAATAAACCATCCAATCAAATCATATAATTTATTATTTCTTCCTCTCTAGGCTTTTCTTCTCTTTTAAAAACTTTTGAACCAATTATTCCATCTTTCATAATCAGTATTCGATCTCCCATCCCAATCAATTCAGGAAGCTCTTCAGAAATTAAAATAATTGATTTCTTTTGTAATCTTAGTTTTTCTAAAATTATATATATATATGCCTTAACGCCTACATCAACTCCCCTAGTAGGACAATCTAAAATCAATATTTCACTCTCCCGCACCAGCCACTTTACCAAGCTAACTTTTTGTCTATTTCCACCACTAAGACCGATACAAAATTGGTCAATATTGGGCGTCTTTATTTGTAATTCTTTAATGGCGTTTTTCGCTACAGAAATTTCATCTTTTGAATTAATAAAAGCAAACCCTCGTTGAATCCGATCTAGAGAAACAAGATTAATATTATCTTTCACGCTCGCTAGCAACATAATTCCTTCAGAATCCCTATCTTTAGGCAAATATCCTATTCCTTGAGTAATTGAATCAACTGGAGTATGGTTTTTTAGAAGCTTATTTTTTATGGGTAAATAGATAGTTCCTGCATCAATCTTTAACAAGCCAAATATAGCCTTTCCCAATTTTGACATTCCACATCCACTTAAACCGCCAATACCTAAAATTTCACCTTCATGTAGAGAAAATGAAACATTAGAGAATGCATTTTTTGAACTTAAATTCTCTATTTTTAATACTATTTTTTCTTTATTAAAACTTCCTTGATAGTCCTCTCTGTAATAATTAGATTTTAGCTCTCTACCAACCATCATTTTTTTTAAATCGTCTTCCGTATGACTATGCGAATCGATAGTATCAATTATTTTTCCGTCTCTCATAATTGTAATTCTATCAGTATTATCCAGTACTTCCGAAATAGTATGAGAGATATATAAAACAGAAACTCCCTTTTTTTTAATTTTTTCAATTATTTCCCATAACATTTTTTTGTTGTCTCTAGAAAATGCATCAGTAGTTTCATCTAATATAAGTATTTCCGGATTTAAATATAAAGCTTTGATTATTTCAATTATCTTTCTCTCTTCAAACGAATAATTTTTTACTTTATCTTCAGCAAGCATTTTTTTGGTTTTTAATATTTTAAATATTATTTTATTAGCATCCTCATTCATCTTTCTAATATTTAAAAAACCGGCGCTTGCAAATTCCTTTTCTCTCCCTAAAAATAAATTAGCTGTAATTGACAAGTCTTCAATTAATCCGCTTTCCTGAGTTACAATTCCTATTTTATTTTCATAAGCATTCTGTATATGTTTTGGATTATATTCTTTACCGTCCTTCATCATTGTTCCGTGATCTTTTAGAATAATCCCTGAAATTATTGAAGCTAGAGTAGATTTTCCGGAACCATTTTCTCCAACCAATCCTCTAACTTCACCTTTTCGTAAGCTAAAACTAACATCAATTAATGCTCTTACTGGCCCATAATTTTTACTAATATTCAATGTTTGGAAAAAAACACTTTCATCCATAAAAATAATAATTACCTCTTTTTTTTACTTAATAATATCACCGGCATTACTTCCACGTGGTCCTATAGCTACAACAAATATTAATAGTCCACCCATAACGATCTGCTGAATAGTGGTGGGTAGTTTAATAATGATTAATCCGTTCATTAATAAATTTAGTGTTATTTGACCAACTGCAACTGCAATAATTATATTCACTTTTTTACTTATTGCTAAAGCATAAAAAAATCCTGTAAGTGCTGGAAATAATAATACTAAACTCGTTAATCCAATTTGGGGTTGCACAAAATGACCATAGCTTTGATACATGACTCCCCCTAATCCTCCAAAAACAGCACAAATTAAAAATCCCATAAATTTAGTTTTATTCAAATCGACTCCACCATTTTTAGCAATTTTCTCTGAACTACCTAATGTTTGAATATGCAATCCTATTATTGTCCGATTATATAAAAAATATGCTATGGTGCCTCCAATTATCCATAAAATTAAATTATAAGGAACATATGACAAGCGACCGAAAGTATCAGGAAGATAAATGCCTCTGCCATTAGAAATCATACAAGATAAGATTTCATATATCATTACCAATCCAATTGTTAAAATAACCGAAGGTACTTTAAATAATAAAAAACAAAATCCATTTAAAGTACCAATAATCATTCCTGTCATTACTCCGCCAAATATTAAACCAACATATCCATATTTTATAGCCATAATGGTGCTAATCATAGAAGCTAAAATTATGGTTACTCCAGGAGACATATCATAGCTGTTCATAATCATCACAAAACAGATTCCCCATACTACTAAAGAAGGAGCAACAGATTGTTGAATGATATTAAAAAAATTATTTAAAGAAAAAAATCTACTTCCTCCAAAAATGGTAAAAAAAATAATTAATAATACCGGAACTCCACAAATTGAGTAAATCATACTTAAATATTTATTTTTAATTTGCATGATACTTCCTTTAACTTAAGCTTGTTTAAGTATTAATTTATTAACCCGAAGAGCAGAATACCACGGGCTTGCCCGTGGTATTCTGCTTTATGTATCAAATATTTTTTTGGAGGGGAGTAATCCCCTCCAAAAAAAAGTTTTCTACTGAAAGTCAATTCCTATATCTTTATATTTTGGCGGGAAATCTTTTCCTGCTTCTTTCTCTTTCATTCTATTTTGATAAATTGACTCAATAGTTATACTTTTTGCAATTTCTTTAAATTTTCCCATGTCCATTTCAGGATTGAATTTTACTATCATATTTTTTATTTCATCTTCGGTAAGAATAGGTCTATCAACAAACCAATCTTTGTATTTTTCTGCAGATTCGGCTGAACTTATTTGGAACATTTTTACTTCAACTTCATCAGTGTTAGAACCTAATGGATTACCTGAGACTGCATTATAAGCCCTTATAAGCGAGAGACCACAGCTGATCCAATGACCACCTGAAACCGCAACTGCACTGCCTTCTTTTATATTATCGAGCACACTTAGTGAAAAATCAGTGCCAGTCACAAATATTTTACCTACTTTGTTCAGTCTTTTAACTGCTTCTATAGCACCTACAGTATACGGACCACCAGTTCCATAAACACTATCAATTTCAGGATGCGCCGCTAGTAAGGATTCTAATGCTTTTGCCGATTCTTCAGCCGTATATAAATCCCATTGAATTGCCAGCACTTTTCCACCACCATTTTCAAATGCTTCTTTGAAAGCCTCAGCCCTAACTTGATGCACAGTACCATGTTCTGCACTCAAAACTACTGCATTTTTACAACCTTTCTCTAATAAAACATCTGCATTCTGTTGTCCAGGTACTTTATTATCTGCTCCAATATTTCCAACATAATATTTATTTTTATAAAGCACTGGTTTTATTGGCAAAGGAATATCCTGATCATATGTTCCATAATAAATCTTTGCATTTCCTAAAATTTCAGCACATTTCGGAGTTATTGTTCCAGATGGAGCCCAGGAAAAAACAGCATCAACTTTACTTGAAACATAGTTTTCCATATTATTTATTTCATCTTCCGGACGCACATTATGATAAGTTACTACTAATTTACAATTAAGTATATCTGCAATATAATTAGTAAAGTTTAAAGCTTGTATAGACCATGGATGACTACCCCCCCAAATAGTAACTCCAAAAGTATAATCAGGTTCAGCTGCCATACTTACAGAAAAAATACTAAATAACAATACAAAAGCTAATATTAAAGCAATTTTTTTAATTGTTTTCATAAAATAAATCTCCTTTATTAATTATTTTAAAAAATTTTCACAAAACACTTAAGCTATTTATCAATCACCTCCTATTTCTTAATTTTCCGATTATATAAGCAGGTTAACAGAATCAAAGATATTCATAACCGGAATTATCTTTATAGATGTCCTTTCAAAAAAATCCCTGTTGAGGTATTAAAAAAATAAATCAAAAGAGAAAGTTTCTCGATCATCCCTACTATGATAACTAAAACCCAATATTAAACAGATACTTATTTCTCTAATGAGATTTATTCGACCCGATAAAATATTGAATTTCTTTAGTGAAAAACTCGAAATTGGTATTGGTCTATTGGGAAATTTGTAAGGATGGTTATTATGTTAAAGAACAACAACAAAAGTGTGAAATCTTGCCCCAGGCATTAATATTCATTAGTGTGGTAAATATTTGCATCAATTTTAAAATTGTCTTATTTTTCTATTTCTCTGGATAAATTAATATCAATTAAAGAATTAGTTAAAAGTCTTATTATAGAATCTGCCATTGACCTTAGTATTAAGCAGCTTGAGACTGCCCCTACATCTAAAAAACCTTTAGAACGTTCTCCAAGTCTACTTGCTCTTCCTACTTTTGCAATAAGTTCTTTGGTAGATTCTTTTCCCTTTTCAGCCGCAATTTTCATTTTTTCCAGAGCTTCTATAAAACTTTTTCCATGGTTAATGGCAGTTTTATAAGCTTCTACTGCTGGGATAAGGGTATCCATCATTGTTTTATCACCAATTTTTGCTTTACTTAAATCAATTTCGCTCAGCTCTGAAACTGCTGCTTCTAACATATCTTTAAACACAATTGAATCAATTTGTTTTTTATTATTACATGCATTTGACATTCCCAAAAAAAACATCCCATATAAGGGCCCCATAGCACCCCCTATTTCGTTAAGTAGAATCTCGCTTAAAATGTTTAACGCCGTAGATAGGTTGATTTGCTCAGCAATTAATCTCTTTTCGCACAGTGTGAAGCCCTTATTCATATTAATTCCATGATCTCCATCACCTATGGCACCATCTATTTCACTCAGATATAGTGCATTGTCTTGGATTATTTTAATTAAGTCATAAATAATTACTACACCTTCATCGTTTAAAAAATACTGCATCTCTCATCTCCTGCAATATTTAATATTGTTTAAAACCCATTGAATTTGCACTAAGATCAATTAATTCTTTTAATTCATTATCAACTTTCATAAGCGTAACCGTTACTCCCATCATATCAAGAGAGGTAAAATAATTTCCAACATACGGTTTATATATTTTAATATTTTTGTTAGCAAGAATTTCAGCTATTTTAGCATATAGTATATAAAGCTCCATAACAGGGGTTGCTCCCAATCCTGAAATTAATACAACTACTTCGTTATTAGAAACAAAAGGCAGGTCAGGAAGTATAATATCAAGCATTATTTCCGCCATTTCGTCAGCGGTTTTAAGATCGGTTACTTTAATTCCGGGCTCCCCATGATGTCCAATTCCCAATTCCATTTTACCTTCTTCAATTACAAAATTAGGTTTTCCTAATGCAGGGATTGTGCAAGGGGTAAGTCCTATCCCTACACTTTTAGTATTATCTATAGCTTTTTGTGCTACTGATATAACTTCATCAAGATTTCCTCCAAGAGCGGCTTTAGCACCAGCTATCTTCCACATCAAAACTTCTCCGGCTACACCTCTTCTTTTATTTCTTTCCTCTTTAGGAGCAGAAGCAACATCGTCATTAGCTATTACAGTTTTCACAGCTATACCATCTTTTTCTGCCATCTTAATTGCCATTTTTACATTCATGTTATCTCCTGCATAATTTCCGTATAAACAAGCGACTCCTTTTCCTGAATCTGCAGTCTTGAATGCATCGTAAAATGCCTTTACAGTTGGAGAAGAGAATATTTCCCCAATAGCCACAGCATCAACCATGTTTTCACCAATATACCCGATAAAAGCTGGTTTGTGTCCCGATCCACCTCCGGTAACAATTCCAACTTTATTTTTAATGGGTGCTTTTTTGTATTTTAAGACTCTATTATTTTCAGTCTTTTCTATTATATCTTTATGGGCTTTAACGAAACCATTTATCATTTCATCAACAACATCGTTTGGATTATTTATAATTCTTTGCATTTTTTCTCTTTCTCCTTTTCTTATTTTTCACCTTTAAATTTACTTTAAGAAAAGCTTTTCATATTCCCGTATTTTTTCTACCTTTTTTGTTGAACCTTTCCCTTGAAATTCGCTTTTCAACCAAGCGTCTACTAACTTCTTGGCTAATTCCGGACCTACTGTATATCTTCCTAAAGTTAGTACATTAGCATTATTACTCTCTTTTGCTCGTTCTGCTGAATAAATATTATTACACAGAGCAGCCATTATTCCAGTAATTTTATTAGCGGTTATCGACATACCAATTCCAGTACCACAAATAAGGATTCCATATTGATATTTCCTCTCTCTAATTCCCAGGCAACCTTTTAAGGCAATTTCTGGGTAAATGGTTTCATCATTTTCTGAATAAACTCCTATGTCGTCAAATTTTATTCCTTGGCCAGTAAGATAATCAGTAATAATTTTTTTCAAAGGATAACCAACATTATCAGAGCCTATGAATAAATACAATATCTTGTTCTCCCTTTATGTTTCATAAAAATCTCATTATAGTAACAAAATAATTAATATTATATTTTAGAATTATAATATTAATTGTATTATCTTTCTATTACTTTTACTTTCTTTTTGAAGTAATTATTTTTGTTATTTTTTTCTTTTATTAGATTATCATTAACTAACGTAATTGTCAAACAATTTTTAAACATTGTTATTTACAAATTAAAAGTGCACTATTTTCTTGACGATTTACATTTCAAAAGTGCACTAATAAAAACAATAAAAAAGATGTAATCTAGAACTAAATTCTAAAGAGAAAAGAGGTTCTAAATTATGTCTAAACAATTACATAAAAACTTTGTAGATGAGCAAGTTAAATTACTATTAAAAAGTTATGTGGATAAAGAAATCAAGATTAACTATATCTTATCAATTCTCGGAATCAAAAGAAGAAGATTCTTTGAATTGCTAGCCAGATATAAAAAGGATCCGGATAATTTTTCTATCCAGTATAACAGAAAAACAATTAATCGAAAGATTGATAAAGCCATTGAAACAAATATCATAAAAGAATTAAAGATAGAAAAAGATTTAATTAAAGCCAAAGCTGTGCCGATTAGATGTTACAATTACAGTTATATAAAAGATATCTTGGTAAATGATTATAACCAGAAGGTATCTCTTTCTACCATCATCAACCGGGCAAAAGCAAATGACTTTTATCTTACAAAGCCAAAGAGAAAAGTACATGAGAAAGAAGTTATAACTAACTATCCGGGAGAGCTTATTCAACATAATTCTTCTCATCATCAGTTCTCTAAATATGCGAATAAATGGTATCTTATTACATCACTTGATGATTACAGCAGGCTTATCCTGTATGCTGTTTTGGTAGAAAGAGGGACTACCTGGACTAATATTATTGCTTTAAAGATAGTAATCTTAAGGTATGGTATCCCCTATTCTTACTATGTAGACAGCTATTCTGTCTACCGCTTTGTACAAGGGAGAGATAGCAACTGGAGAAAGCATTACAAACTTACTGATGAGGTTGAACCACAATGGAAACAGGTTTTAGATGATTGTGGGGTAAAGGTAACCTATGCGCTCTCTCCCCAGGCCAAGGGGAAGATTGAAAGACCCTATAGATGGATTCAGGATAGATTAGTAAGGGCTTGCTATAGAAAGAGAATCTCTGATATCAAGCAGGCACAATTAGTCTTAAATAGCCTTATCCAAAAATATAATCATCAATGGATTCATTCTACTACCGGGGAAATACCTTATATTAGATTTCAAAGAGCGTTAAAGGAAAATAAATCCTTATTTAGAGAATTTAGGATAAGACTACCATATAAGTCAACCAAAGATATCTTCTGTTTAAGGGCAAACAGAATGGTAAATTCTTACCGCAAAGTCTCTATAAATAATTTAGAATTAAGGGTACCTAAAGCACCACTACACGAGAGAATACAACTTCGGATTACTCCAAATAAAGAATCTGGTCTAACAGAAATAAGATTCTGGCATGAAGACAAGTTTTTAGGTACACAAAAAGTTAAAAATTCTGACCTTAATCTAGCGCAATTTTAACTTTCAACTGATAAGTTATTCGCCTCTAAATAGTTGTAAAAAAATAGTATATTTTTAGTCTTTAAAGAGTGCACTTTTGATTTGTAAAAGAGTGCACTTTTGAAACGTAACTAACAACAATTTTTAAACATTATTTTAATATTGGTTGGTACAAGATTTGGCAAGATAGCAAGTAAAAGAAATAAGGAACGATAGTTATAATAAAAATTTCTTTCCTTATTTTCTTTTTCTTTCTTTTTGTTTCTATTTCTTTCTTTTTTCGCATTGACATTTTTATTTTCTAGTATTATTATATAAATAAGCTGTTACTAAACGCATTCAAGTTAATTCACATTTATTAATTGGTAAATATATGATATGCTGACTTTCAGGTTAATAAAAATTAAAAAGGAATAAATTTATGTTAGCAATTACAAGAAGAAATAAAATTCTAGAACTATTAAAAGAAGAGGGAAGTGCAAGAGTTCATAAATTAAGCAAAATATTTAATGTTTCAGAACCAACTATTCGGCAAGATTTAGAAAAATTAGAAGCTGAAGGATTTATTATACGTGAACATGGTGGAGCTTTCTTAAAAAGCGTATCTTATCAAGTTAGAACTCTTTCTCTGCAACATCTTGAAAATATGGATAAAAAAATTCTTATAAGTAAAAAGGCTATGGAATTTATTGAAAGTGGAGATTCTATTATATTAGATTCGGGATCAACAACTACAGAAATTGCAAAAAATCTAATTAACGAACACTATAATAAAAAAAATCTAAAAATTATAACCAATGCATTAAATATTGCACTCTTGCTTGGATCAGAGTATACATTTGAAGTGCATATGACTGGGGGTAGTTTTAAGGCTCCTACTCTTTCCTTAACAGGGGAAAAAGCGGCTGTTTTTTTTAATCAAATTTACGTAGATAAACTTTTTTTAGCTGCAAGTGCTCTCTCTTTTGATGCTGGCCTAACATATCCGGGTTTTAACGATTTATATGTAAAAAAGGCCATGATAGAATCTGCTTCAGAAGTTTATCTTGTTGCAGATTCTACGAAAATTGGACAAATATCTTTTGCATCTCTTGGGAGTGTAGATTTAGTTAACACCTTTATTACTGATAACGGAATTAGTAACCAAGATAAAAAATCATTCGAAGAAAGGGGCATTAAAGTAGTAATCGCTTAATGTTTTTTTATCAGTTCTCCCTCAAACTTTTGTATCATTTTGGTATTTTCATCATTTATAATTATATTCTACAAAACTATTAAAAATCCTCTTTTTTGTAAAAATAAATTGTCATCGACCATCGATTACGGTTGCAAGGTATGAGGAGCAAGGTGCGAGATGTGGGTTGGAGGGAAAAGTTTTCGGTTTTTAATTTTCAGATGGGATATATGGCGATACGCCCCTGCAAGGAAGGAAAATTAAATATTAGCAGTAGGTGGGTTGGGAGCTTGGAAGACTTATTAAATCAATCTAATAGCAAACTCGGGACATATCGGGTTACAATACCCACACAAGATACAGAATTTATGGTCAACCATTGCTTTTCCATTTTCTAAAGATAGGGCATTATTGGGACATACCTTAACACAGGTGCCACAACCTTTGCAAAAACGCAAAATAAATAATCTCTTACCGGGTTTAATTTTTTGAGTCAATAGCTCCTGAGAAATTTCTTCATCATTAAATATTTTTAAGTTTAGTTCTAATTCTTCTTGATTAACCATGCCAACTGCTATAGAACTAATACCTTTAATATTTCTTACGAAATTAAAAGATTCTTCTAATTGATCAATCAAATGTCCTCCGGCTAAGGCCTTCATAGCATATAAGCCTTTCCCCGCCTTATCAGCTTGAGAGATAGCTTTAATCATATCGGAAGCATTACAGTCTTCTCCAATGCAAGATGAGCCTGAAAGAAAGAGTCATGCTGCTAATATTTTATCAAAT
>CAZWFH010000006.1:0-22492 GCA_964632105.1 uncultured Atribacterota bacterium | reverse complement strand
AAATGAGAGAACTTGAACTGTATTTCGGACCACAACACCTTGGAATGGTCGGAAACTTTAGCATTACGTTAAAAGTGGAAGGGGATAGAATAATTAAAGCTAATGCGAATCCCGGATTTTTACATCGTGGCTTTGAAAAGTTGATGGAACGAAGAACCTGGATGCAAAATTTCCCGCTGGTATGCAGAATAAATGTAGTGGAACCTGACCATATGGAGTTAGTTTATTCAATGGGTGTGGAAAAGCTGGCAGGAATTGAAGTGCCGGAAAGAGGGGAATATATTAGAAGCATTTTCTGTGAACTTGCACGTGTTGGCTCACATCTATTTGGATTGTGGGCATATGCTAATATGCTTGGATTTGATACAGTAGCGCAATGGGCTATGTATCATCGAGATCTAATACTGGATTTATTCGAAGAACTTACCGGGGCCAGAGTCTATCATATTTATATCCGCCCCGGAGGAGTAAGGCGGGATTTTCCGGATGGATTTAAAGAAAAAGTAGTCGAAACATTGCATAAAATTGGCAGTAAAGTACCGGATTATAATGCAACATTTTTTGAAAACAGCCTGTTTACGAAAAGAGCAGAAGGAATAGGAAAATTATCTCAAGAGGAAGCAAAAAGTATGGGAGCAGTCGGTCATGCTTTGAGAGCAACCGGTATGAAATATGATATCAGGAAGATAGAACCTTACGCAGCTTATGATCAGGTAGATTTTGATATTCCTACAAGAAAAGGTGGAGATGCTTATTCTAGGCTTCTGACTATACGCGATGAAATGATTGAAAGCGTCCATATGATTTTTAAGCTGATTGATAAAATGCCTGATAAGGGTGAAGTATATACAAAAACACCAAATCCATTCAAGTGGAATATTCCGGAAGGCGATGCATATGTAAGATGTGAATCTTCACGTGGCGAACTGGGGCTATACATGGTGAGTGATGGTGGAGATAAGCCTTATAGAGCTCATTTTAATACACCATCATATAATCATGGTTTAACAGTTTTGGAAAAAGCACTTGTGGGTGAGAGCGTTTCTGATGTGGGAAATATAATGATCAGTTTATATATTGTTCCTCCGGAAATAGATAGATGATTCTGAATATGAATGATTATTTATTATCTCAAAAATGATAATTAAGGAGAATAGGAATAAAGATGTCTAAGACAAGTTATTTAAATCCATTCAAAGCAATTAAATATCTGTTTGATAAGCCGCAAACATTACGATATCCTTTTGAAACAAAGGAGATTGCGGATAGATACAGAGGATTCCATAAAAATGATTGGGAAAAGTGTACAGGATGCGGGAATTGTGCTGATATCTGTCCGAATAAAGCGATTACGATGGTGAAAATAAGTCAGTTGGAAGCAAAACCTGAAAAAGGCATAAAAGATGAAAGACCGCAGGTTGATTATGGAAGATGTTGTTTCTGTGGATTGTGTGTGGATATTTGTCCTCCGGGGGCTCTGACTCTTACAAAAGATTTCTTTCATATCCATTTTGATACTAATACATTCACCTTTATTCCGAAAGATGAAAAACTTGATAAAGAAACTTATAAATCCGAAAAAGATTACTCGATATTTCAAGCAAGTCTCACCCATCGTAAAGAAAATTATAATGGATTCTCACCTGATATGCGTTATGCTCTATTTGAACCTGATAGAGTGGAAATGCCTGAGATTGAGTCGGATGAAAGGAAACTTTCATTTATTGAACAAGTTATTGGGTATAACAAAGAACAGGCAAGAAAAGAGGCTGGGCGTTGTTTGGAATGTAAACTTTGTGAAGAGGCCTGTCCTGCAAATTTAAAAATATCAGAATATGTTGATGCAATTTATAAGAATAAACCAAAAGAATCACTAGAGAAGATATATGAGGATAATCCTATTCCTTCTATTTGTGGAAGGATATGTATGAAGCATTGTGAAGATGCTTGTTCTTTGCACATAAGAGGAGATGCGCTTGCCATTAGATGGCTTAAACGATATGCTGCTGATCAGATAAAGAATTTTAAAGAAGAACTTGAGATACACCCGGGTGAACCTACAGGAAAGAAAGTTGGAATCATTGGTGCAGGACCAAGTGGATTATCATTGGCATATTTTCTACGACTTCAAGGCCACGAAGTAACTGTGTATGATGAGCTTCCCGGTGGTGGTGGAACTGTTAGAATAGGTCCACCAACTTACAGATTACCTCTTGAAGCTATTGATAAAGATGTTAATTATATAGAATCTCTCGGAGTTAAATTCAAATTTAATACTAAAGTGGGAAAAGATATTAAATTTGAAAAAATATTAAATGATCATGATGCTGTTTTTCTTGGAATAGGAAACACAATCAGCTTTTCCACAAGAGTAAAAAATTCAGAAAAATGTGAACTTGCACTTGATTTTTTGAAAAATAATAAGATAGGAGAGCAAAGAAAAGTAGGAAAAGAAGTCATTGTCATTGGTGGTGGAAATGTTGCAATGGATGTTGCTCGAGAATCTGTGAGACTTCAGCATATGCAGTATCCCGATGAAGAAGTAATAACTAAAACAGTTTCATTGGAAGATTGGAATGAATTACCGGCAACTGAAGAAGAAATAAAAGAATCAAAAGAAGAGGGAATAGAATTTAATCCTGCTTGGGGACCAAAAGAAGTTATCCTTGATGCTGATGGAAATATTAAAGGACTGCTATGCAAAAAAGTAAAATCAGTATTTGATGAGAAGGGAAGATTCTCTCCGAAATTTATTGAAGATATGGAAAAACTTCTAAAAGGTGATATGATAATCGAAGCAATCGGACAGAGAGCTGATTTTTCATTTCTTCCGGATGAACTCAAAGATAGACTAGAGTTCACGAAGAGAAAAAAGGTCAATGTCGATGAAAATGGTATGACTTCGATTCCAAAAATTTTTGCTGGTGGTGATATTGTTAATTTAAATTTGGATGCAGTCACTGCGATTGCAGATGCAAAAATTGCTGCAAAAGGGATAAACAGATTTTTATCTATAAATAAGATCAAAATGTGAAGAAGATTAGACCCCAAAGGCCTTCAGGAATGCCCTAAAAACGTACGGAAAGTGCTTTTTTTGAGGCTTAAATTTTCGAAAAATTGGCAATTTAGTAACTCATTTTTGGCCTATTTTTACCTTACCAAAATTTCAAAAGCCTTATAAATAGCCATTTTCATAATTTGGAGAGATGAAATTTTGGATAAAAAAGAGCAATTTTCGAGTGTAAAACTATAGCTTAAGTAAAAATAATACGAATGCAATCGATTTTATTGCACCCTACTCTCAGAAGCCTTATAATATAAGGCTTTCTTGTTATATATTCCTGTTTATGTTTATTTTACAATAAGGTATCAAGGGACAGTTATATTGATAATGAAACAGTAAATTATCTATTTTAATTGTTGTAAATTACGATTTTTATAATATAAAAATAATTATAATTATAATATGTTAAAATAATTAATGTATAAACAATTAGAGTATATTATAATAAATAAAATGCCGTAAGAATTATCCCATTCAAAATATACCGGCTGTTGGTAATCTGTCTTATATAAAATATTAGGGAATATGTGCAGGAGGTAGGGAATGAAGAATCCACATACACTCATTATTTCTTTGATCTTGATTATTATCTTTTTAACTTTGGTCAGTACTATTAATTTTGGTCAGGATAAATCAATAGAAGAACTGTATTTTCAGGGTGTTGATTTATTAGAAAATGAAAAACAATACGAGGAAGCACTTACTTGTTTTCAACAGATTATTGAATTAGAACCAGATTATCCAGAAGCTCATTACCAAATGGGAAAAATATTTAGAATTACTCATCAATTCGAAAAAGCGATAACCTGCTATAAAAATGCTATTAATTTAAGACCCGATTATAGTTCAGCGTATTACGAATTAGGGCTTTCCTATATGGAGGTTCAAAAAAAGAAAGATGCATTAGAAGCCTTTAAACAAGCCGTCCGTAGTAAGCCTGATTTTGCCAGCGCCCATTATGGATTGGGATTAGTATATCATGAATTAGGAAGATATGGTGAGTCTATTGCTGCCTTCCAACAGGCTTTACTACTTGACCCTAAGGATGCTCAAATTTATTACGGCTTAGGAATTACTTATGAGCAAATCGGTGAATATCAAAAATCAATTGATAATTTGAAAAAAGCTGTACATTTCCAACCGGATTACGGCAAGGCACTTTACCATTTAGGAATGAATTACCAAAAGCTTGAAAAATATCCGGAGGCTGTCGAAAACCTGGAAAAAGCTGCAGATTTCCTACCTGATTCTGCTGATGAAATTTACTACACCATAGGCATGATTTACCGGAAAATGAAAAATAATGAAGACGCTGCTATCGAAAGCTTTAAAAAAGCAACTCAAAAGAATCCCCAATATGCTGATGCTTTTTTCTATTTAGGGTGGCTCTATAATAAAAAAGGGAATTATGAGAAAACCATAGAGGCTTACCAGGAAGTGATTCGCATCAATCCTGATTACACTTATATTTATTATAACTTGGGCTGGGCCTATGGAGAACTGGAAAAATATCAGGAAGCCGTTGATGCTTTTAAGGAGGCGGTGAAACAAAATCCGGAAGATGCAGATTTTCATTATGGCCTGGGATGGGCCTACAGCCAATTAAAGGATTATGAAAAAGCTATTGAATCCTTTAAACAGGTTATACGTATTCAGCCGGATTATACTTTTGCCCACTATAGCCTGGGAATGATTTATCTGGTTCAGGGGGATAAAAATGCTGCCCTGGACGAATATAAAATTCTCAAGGATTTAGACCAGGATACAGCAGATAAATTATTTGACATGATTTATAAATAGAGTGTCAAAATGCACCAATACACCAGGGGATGGTTCTTTGGTGCAAATAAGGGCTAGATTCCTGCTGGATTTTATCCTCTGTTTTCAATCGAATCTTCTCTAAAACGCTTATTTTACAAAGCTTTCCTAACTACTAATTTCTTAAAAGCACGCCATGCCGTATCTTTAACAACCCATCAACTCACCCTTTTTAAATTTTATCAATTTTTATCAATTTTTATTTGACAAGCAAATTTTAAAATGGTAAAATAAATTTGGTAAAAACGTTTGCGCAATATTTCTATAGAAAAGAGGTTTATAATGGATTTACCCGAAAATTCAAAAAAATCAACCATGAAAGATGTTGCAGAATGTGCCCAGGTTTCGATATCAACTGTTTCTCATGTTATCAATAAAACACGTCATGTCGATAAAGAAACACAAAATAAGGTTCTTGAAGCAATTGAAAAACTTAACTATGCTCCTAATATATTTGCCCGCGGATTAAGAGGGAAAAAAATTCGTATAATCGGGGTTATAATATCAGATATAAGAGAAAGCTTTTTTGCGGAAGTAGTTAAAGCAATTGAACTAACCGCACATAGTGAAGGGTATAGTGTAATTTTGTGTGATTCTGAGGATGATCCGTTAAAAGAGCAATTACATATTAATACACTCATACAAAATGGAGTTGAAGGGGTAATATTTGCACCGATTAATAATTCTACTCGCGTTTATGATTCAATAATTCCTCATAAAATTAAGGCTATTCAAATTGATAGGAAAGTATATGAACTTTCTGCAGGTTTTGTTGGTATCAATAATATGGAAATTACCAAAAAAGCAATGAACCATCTGTTTGATCATGGCTATACAAATGTAGGCTTTGTTTCATATCAGACAAATGTGTACACCATGGAACAGCGACTATCGGGCTATAAAATGGCTGCTCAACTGCATAATTCCTCAAAAAAGATAAGTGTAAAATTTATTCAATATAATGGCAGCGATAATAAGGAAATCATTAAGAGCTGGCTATACCAAAACAAAGAAATAGATTCTATTTTATGTGGGAATGATAATATATGTTATCAAGTCCTCAGGGCGGTTAGAGAACTTCAATATGAAATACCAAAAGATATGGGAATTTTATCCTTCGATGATTCCAAATGGTTTAAACTGGCCACCCCGTCAATTACCGCTATCAGACAACCCACAAATCAGATAGGTAAACTTGCCACTGAATTACTCATTGCAGAGATACAAAATAAAATAAAAAATTATTCTCAAAAAGAAAATCATATCCTAAATGCGGAATTAATCATTAGAAAATCCTGTCGAGAAAGTGCTGAATAAAGGCTTCTGAAATTTTACGAAAAGCTTATTATTCACACCGAAGGGAGGTGATAAGTATAACAGATAGAAAGGTATTAAGAATCAAAATAAGATAAATTAATTAAAAGGAGGATATTTAAAAATGAAAAAATTATCATTATTTACTTTAATTTTATTAACCGTATTACTTTTAACCAGTTTTACACTGACAGCCTTGGCTGAACCAGTAACTATTGAAGTTTGGTTTCATTCTGGTAAGGGAGAGGAACGAGAAGTTCTTGATGCCCAGGTAGAAGATTTTAATGCTATGCAGAATGAAGTAATAGTGAAAGCTGTTAGGCTTCCTGAAGGGTCTTTCAATGAGCAGATCAGCGCTGCCGCTTTAGCTGGTGACCTTCCTGATTTACTGGACTTCGATGGTCCTTTTCTCTACAATTATGCCTGGGCTGGACACTTGGTTCCTTTGGATTATTATGTATCCGATTATTTAAAAGCTGACTTCTTGCCTACTATTATTGCGCAGGGTACTTTTGGCGGAAAGTTATATTCTTTGGGAACTTTTGATTCCGGTTTATCCATTTGGGCGAATAAAGCTTATTTAAAAAAGGCAGGAGTACGTATTCCTACTAGTATTAAGGATGCCTGGACTCTGGAAGAATTTAATGAAGTTCTGGAAAAATTACAGGCTCTAGATGAGGTAGAATATGTTATAGATTTTAAAATGAATTATGGTGCAGGCGAATGGTATACTTATGGTTTTTCACCGATTGTTCAGGGTTGGGGTGCTGACTTAATTGACCGTAGTGATTTCCAATCAGCAGATGGATTCCTTAATAGTCCCGAGGCAGTGGAAGCAATGACTTGGTTCCAAAGCTTATTCAGCAAAGGATATGCTAAGCTTCAACCTGCAGGTGATGACGATTTCTACGGTAGAAAAATTGCTGCTCTATCTTTTGTAGGCCATTGGATGTGGGCTCCCCACCATGAAGGATTGGGCGAAGATTTAGTACTTCTTCCTGTACCTAAATTTGGGGATAAGGCTGCTACCGGGGTAGGTTCCTGGAATTGGGGGATAACCTCTCAATCCAAACACCCGGATGCTGCCTGGAAATTCCTGGAATATCTCATTGAACCGGGACAGATCTTGCGCATGACTAATGCTAATGGCGCTGTCCCTGCTCGTAAATCTGCCCTTGCTATGTCAGAATTATTTGGAACAAATGGTCCACTTAGAATTTTTGTTGAACAGCTGGAGGGCGGAGTTGGGGTTACAAGACCCGAAACCCCGGCTTATCCAACTATAACTACTGCATTTGCAGAGGCTGTACAAAATATAGTTAGTGGTGCAGATGTTAAGACTGAGTTAGATAAGGCCGTCCAGAAAATTGATCAAGACATTGAAGATAATCAAGGTTATCCGATTACAAATTAGATATTTCCATGTGCCTGCACTTTTTAATTAATTGAAAAGTGCAGGCACATGAAGCTTTAGACTTCTACATTTACATTAGAGATCCTATTAATTTATTTAAATAATAGTTTAGTAAACCTGTCAATTAATTTACTATTTTTATTACCTTAATGTGATAATTTAAAATTAAATGCAATATAACTTACAAGAATTTTGGGAAAATTAAGATAATAGATTATAATTGAAAAAAAAGTAAAAATGAATAAAGGGTTATATAAATAATGATAAACGAATCTGCCATTTCAAATGCAAAATCAATTAAAAAGAATGGAAGTTCATTACAAAAAAGAGAAACATTTGCGGCCTGGTCTTTTTGTGCTCTCCCCTTATTTTCTTTACTACTTTTTCTGGTAACCCCTTTTATTATAGCATTTGTAGTATCCTTTACAGACCAAAGATTAATATCCAATCCTAATTTACCTACCCAATTTATTGCCCTTCGGAACTTTTTAAGATTATTTAGCAGCCCAAGCTTTCACCAAGCATTACTTAATACTTTTGTTTTCGCAGTTGTTGTAGTCCCTTTACAAACTTTTCTTGCCCTTTTATTAGCTGTTTTAGTTAATCAAAAACTTCGCTTTATCAATCTGTTTCGCACTATTTATTTTAGTCCGGTAGTTACTACTATGGTGGTGGTGTCTATTATTTGGTATTTTTTGTACAATCCGGGAGAAGGCTTGATTAACCAGATGATAAGTTTCATTAGTTTTGGAAAATTAGGACCCTATAATTGGCTAAAAGACACTGCCTCAGCTCTTCCGGCTATTATGATATTATCTGTTTGGCAGGGAGTGGGTTTCCAAATGGTCATTTATCTGGCTGGTTTGCAAGGCATTCCTGATGAATTATACGAGGCAGGACGGGTTGATGGAGCTAATAGCTGGCAACAGTTTTGGCAGATTACCATTCCGCAATTACGTAATACCACAATTTTTGTAATTATTTCTACTACTATTTTGGCGTTCAAGTTATTTACCCAAGTTTGGGTCATGACCAAAGGAGGTCCCCAGGGAGCCACCAAAACTATCATTGTGCTTTTATACGAGGAAGGCTTTAAAATGCTTCGCGTTGGTTATGCTTCAGCCATTGGAGTGCTGTTTTTTCTAATTGTGCTGGCTGTTTCATTAATACAAAGGGTCTATTTAAAGGAAGAAAGGGCGGTGATATAAGATGACAAGTGTTGATGTTGCGGTTAAAAATTCTCAAAGATTTTCCTTCAAATTCTCTAAGAACATTTCTACAACTCTTAATTATTTATTATTAATTGTAGTTGCTTTATTCTTTCTATTCCCCATAGTTTTCATGTTCGTGAGTTCTATTAAAAACAATGAAACCCAGATTATAAGAGATATGAGCAGTATATCAGCCTTTATTCCTTATGGAGACTTAGGACTCAAAAATTACTTTGACGTATTTAAGCAAATGCCTTTTGGTCGTTTTATGTTTAATTCAGTTTTTATTGTAGGCAGTACAGTGCTTACCGGACTTGTGTTGAACAGCATGATTGCTTATGCTCTTGCCCGACTACGTTTTAAAGGCAGGGGATTTATCCTTTCTTTTATTATTGCTCTGATAATTATCCCTACTGAGGTAGTGGTTATACCTTTATTGTTAATGGTAAATCGAATTGGCTGGTTAGACAGTTATCAGGTTCAAATCGTACCTTTCATTGTTGATGCTTTTTCTATTTTCCTTTTTTATCAATTTTTTATTGGTTTACCTAAAAGTCTGGACGAAGCAGCAAAAATAGATGGAGCCAATCCTTTTCAGGTTTATTGGAAAATTATTGTTCCTTTATCAAAACCGGTTTTTGCTACAGTTGCCATTTTACAATTTCTTTTTCGCTGGGGTGATTTTCTCTGGCCTCTTATGGTAACTCGTGGTTATGAATATCGGCCATTACCGGTAGCAATTCAGCAATTCTTCAGCCAGGATCCAAAAGTATGGGGAGACATTTTTGCTTTTGCTTCTATGGTCACTATTCCTTCACTGATTATCTTCTTATTATTCCAAAAATGGTTTTTGCGTTCAGTAGCATCCAGTGGCATTAAAGGATAACAGCGCATAGTATTTACTGCGGCCACATAGGAAGAAACATATAATGAACAAAATATCTATTAATAATAATTTCTAAAATTTTCTTTATATTTATATTTTAAGTCTTAAAATATATGGGATAATCTGTTAGTATAATAGATATCATACAACTAAATCTATAAGAAGTTGATAAATCAGCTTAGGACTTGAGATGAACGGAGTATTAAAATGTATTATTCACCAGCGAATAGTTATATGTGGGATTTTTGGTTAGTGAAAAAAAAGGACCTTTATCACATCTATTATTTGCAGGCGCCAAGAAGTATACAAAATCCGGATGTCAGACATTCGGTTGCTTCTGTAGGTCATGCAGTTTCGAAGAATCTTGAAATATGGAAGGAAGATGGAACTGTACTTAAGGCAGGCACGGAAGGAAGCTGGGATGATACTTCAATTTGGACGGGGTCAGTAATCGAAAAAAATAACAAATATTACATGTTTTATACCTCACGTTCTAAAAGAGAGGCAGGAAAAATCCAGAGGATCGGAGTTGCAATATCAGAGGACCTATATGTTTGGGAAAAATACGAGAATAATCCGGTAATAGAGGCGGACCCAAACTGGTATGAAAAAGCTGATATATCAGATGAAGGGTTAGAGAATTGGAGGGATCCATTTATAATATATAATAGGGAAGATAAATTCTATTATGCGTTTATATGTGCAAGAGTTAATTATGGGGATTATAATGGAAGAGGATGTATTGCAAGAGCAAAATCAAGAGATTTACTAGGCTGGGAGGTAATGAGTCCTGCAACAGATGCTGGTAATTTTTACGAAATGGAGGTACCCGACCTTCACTTCAAAAATGGGAGATGGTATTTGTTATTTACTACAAGCTCTACCGCATATTCTGAGAAACACAAAAAGGAGATAATTCCTCTTACACCACAGACTGGAACATTGTATTATCAATCAAAAACGCTTCTTGGCAAATTTACTCCGATAAGTAACAAAGAAGTTTTACTTGGTACGGAGACACAAACCTATACTGCAAGAGTTATTAAGGATATGCATGGTGATAATGTATTTCTCACATGGAAAATAAAGGCAGAGGGATTTGATGGGTTTGCTGGATGTTTGGACAGGTCAAGAAGGTTGAAATATATGCCCGACGGGACATTGAAGTTTTAATTGCTGCAATATTTATTAAGTGAGGTTATAAATGATAGAAAGAATAAGCAAGTATAGGCATGTTATTTGGGATTGGAACGGAACATTAATAAATGATGTATGGTTAGTAGTGGACATAATGAATAAAATGTTAAAGAAACGTAACTTTCCAAAGATTGATTCGGAAAAGTATAGGGAAATTTTTGATTTCCCGGTAACAAAATATTATTCAAAACTGGGATTTGATTTTTCTGATGAATCATTTGAGGAGCTTACCGATGAGTTTATAAGCGAATATTACCAACGTTTTAATGAGTGTAAATTATTTGATGAAGTAGAAGAAGTGTTAAAAAAGATAAGAGATAAGGGAATATCTCAATCAATTTTATCTGCTTCAAAAGAAGATGTCCTTATAGAGAAGATTAAACATTATGGCATCGATAAGTATTTTTATAGTATAATAGGCTTAGAAAATCACTATGCCGAAAGTAAAGTTGAAAGAGGAAAAAAGTGGATAGCTAAGTTAAATTTAAACCCGCAAGATGTGCTTTTGATAGGGGATACTATCCATGATTACGATGTTTCAAAACATATGGGGTGCGATTGTCTGCTGGTTGCCAATGGACATCATAGTTATGAGAGGCTTGTGAAGCTGGGGGTTGATGTTATTAGCACATTAAAAGAAATAAATTAAAGATAAAAAAAGGGGACAGGCTACTTTTTATAAAATATTAAAAGTAAGAATAGGTAAAAAAATAACCTGTCCCCTTTTTTACGATAAATACCTTAAAAAGAGATAAACAGAAGATAGAATAATAGATATTAACATAATCGGAAGGCCGATTTTAAAAAAATCTTTGAAGGTTATTATCCGACCCTGTCTTTTTAATATATTTACTCCTACTAAATTAGCGGCAGCTGCGATAAAAGTTCCGTTTCCTCCCAGACAGGCACCCAAGGATAAGGCCCACCAGACCGGGTTGAGGTTAAAGGCAGTTGCTGCCCCGATATTATGAATTATCGGAACCATAGAGATAGTGTAGGAAATATTATTAATAAAAGAACAGGTGATTCCCGAAACCCACAAAACTGCCAGAGTGGTAAGGGTAAGATTTCCTTTAGTTAGAGTGATGATTTTATTGCTCAGCCATTGAATAATTCCCACTTTCTCCACTCCTGCTATTACCACAAAGAGCCCGATAAAAAAGAAGAGAGTAGACCACTCTACTTCCAAGAAAGTTTCCGCCGGGTCTATATTGCTGATTAATAGCAAGAGAGTTGCTCCTGCTAAAGCCACAGTAGCTGCTTCTAAACCCAGATTATGATGGAAGATAAAGACTGATATAGTTAATAAAAAGACCAATAAAGATTTTTTTAATAATATGGGGTCTTCGATTGCTTTCTTTTCATCGAATTTTTCCACTTTCCCCCAGGCTTCCTTTACATTTTGCGACATTTCCTTTTTATAAAATAGCCTGACAAAGAAGGGTAAAAGAATTAATAGAATCAGGGCGAAGGGTGCGAGATTTATAATAAAATCCATAAAAGACAGATGGGCTGCACTTCCGATTATTATGTTAGGAGGGTCACCGATAAGGGTTGCTGTTCCGCCTATGTTGGAAGCAAATATTTCTGATAGTACCAGAGGGACAGGAGATATTTCTAAGTTTTCACAGATAGCTAAAGTTATGGGGACAATTAATATTATAGTAGTAACATTATCCAGGATGGAGGATAGGATGCCGGTAATAATACTCAGAAAAAATAAGAGGTAAAAGATATTCCCACGAGCAAGCTTAGATATTTTAATCGCTAGATATTGGAATAGCCCGGTCCTTTTGATTATAGAGACCATAACCATCATTCCGGTCAGTAGGCCGATAGTATTAAAATCTATAGCTAAAAAAGCCTCTTGTTGATTCAGTATTTTTAATAATATAAAAAGAAGTGCCCCAGATAAAGCAATCACCGTGCGGTTGATTTTTTCCAGGCTAACAAATATAAGAGTAGTGATAAATATTATTAAGGCTATAAACGTTTGATTCATTAATTAATTATATTCCTTTCTTCTATTAGGGGAAAGTAGGTTAGTTTTCTGGTCTAATCTTCTTCCATGGCGTGTTTACATAAACAAGAAGGGGTCAATATTCCCACTAATTTTCCCTCTCTTACTACCGGGACTATTCTCAGATGTTTTCTAAATAACAAATCTGCTGCCTGGGTCCTACTGGTATCTTCTTCTACTGAAAAGACCATAGTGGTCATAAAATCTCTTACCGGTAGATGGGCAATCTTTTTAGCTTGTTGGGAAAACTGGTCGAAATCGGGAATAAAAGATGGATTTTGTAATTCTTTATAATAACCCGGCAAGCTAGCTTTAGTAATATCACTTTCCGTAATTATTCCGATAACATTCTGTTCATTATCAACAACCGGTAACCCCACCATACGCTGTTGGCTCATAATTTTAACAACCTCTTTTATCGGAGTATCGGCAGATACTGAAGTTAGGTTTGGTATCATAACTTCTTTTATTTTCAAGGTTACCCCCCCTCTTAATTAAAAAATCTTTCTTAATTATATTTCTATTCTGTTTTTTTAGCAAGCCTGAAAAGAAAGTATCGAGTATCGAGTATATAGTATATAGTGAAGAAGAGAAAACAAAGAGAAAAAGCCAGAAGTCAGAAGAAGGGGCGTATTACATAAAAAATAAAAATCTTTATTTATTTTTGATAAAAAAAGAGGATTTTTAAAAATTTTGTAGAATTAGTTATATATAAAGAAAATACACAATGAATTTAAACTTGAAGAAAGGAGGGGCAAAAAAGTGAAAGTTTTGTTGTTTGGCGAAATTCTCTGGGATATTATAGATAGCAAACCTTATATTGGTGGCGCCCCCTTTAACCTTGCTGCTCATCTGACAAAAATGGGACTTAAATCAACACTTATTTCTTCTGTGGGCAAAGATGCCCTGGGCAGAAAAGCTCTAAAGGAAGTAGAAAAAAGGAGTATTGATTCTACTTTTATCCGAATCCATCCCCATTTGCCCACCGGGATTGTGGAGGTAAGTCTGGATGAAAGGGGTCATCCTACTTATCTAATAAAAGAAAATGTTGCCTGGGATAATATTATTTTAGATCAAGATTTAGCGGATAGTTCAGCCAAAAATAAATGGGAGGTATTTTGTTTTGGGACTCTCGCTCAACGGACCAAAGAAAACCGGGAAGTGCTCAGCCAAATCATCTCTCAAGTACACCCTCGTCAGGTATTTTACGATTTAAATTTGAGACAAAATTATTATGAAAAGGAATGGATTGAAAAATCCTTATGCCAGAGCTCAATAGTAAAACTGAATGATAGAGAGGCTCTTGTTGTTTCTGAGCTCCTCTTCGGACAAACATTAAAACAAGAAAAACTTGCTGAGCTTATTTGCCGGGAATACGACCTTTCTATTGTCTGTATTACTCATGGAAAGAATGGCTCATCTGTTTACCGTAATGGCAAGTTAGAAAAGCTAGCAGGTATAAATGGACCGGTAGCTGATACCGTAGGAGGAGGGGATAGCTATAGTGCAGGTTTTTTGTTTTCTTATTTATGCGGGACCAGCATATATGAGGCGGCGGAGTTTGCGGGAATAGTAGGTAATTTTGTGGTTTCTCAATCTGGTGCAGTACCCGAATATCCCGAATGGTTGGAAAAAGAAATAGAAAATTTAAAATGTAAGATAAAAAAATGACAGGGGACGAAACCTGACAGGGGACGGTCCTTTGTCATGAAAAAAAGGAGGTTAAAATTATGAAATTAGAAAGTCTTGAATTCGAAAATAATGGGTTTATTCCCCAAAAATTTACTTGTGATGGTAAAGATATTAACCCCGGTCTGATTATTGAAGATATACCGGAAGGAACTAAAAGATTAGCCCTAATTGTGGATGATCCCGATGCACCGATGGGGACCTGGGTGCATTGGGTGGTATTTAATATCCATGTTACCGATGTTATAGAGGAAAATAGCGTTCCGGGCACTCAAGGAACTAATGATTTTAGGAAATTAGAATATGGAGGCCCTTGTCCTCCCTCGGGTACTCACCGTTATTTCTTTAAATTATATGCCCTGGATGAAAAACTCCACATAGAGGAGGGTTGTAAGAAGAAGGAATTGGAGGAAGCCATGGAGGGGCATATTTTAGCTACAGCAGAGTTAATTGGCCTATACGAGAGAGAAAAAAATAAAGAATAAGGGGTTTAAGATGAATAAAACAATAAAAATTATAATATTTCTGGGGTTGCTTTTGTTTATTGGTGTTAATGTCTATGCCGCTGAAATTGAAGTGAAATCAGAGATTAGTGAGATTTGCGTCTATACTGATTCTGCTTTGATAAATAGGGTTACCCATCTTGAACTTGATAAGGGAACTTATACAGCGATTTTCTCAAATATCATTCCCGAGGTTGACGAGAATTCTTTGAGGGTTTCTGCAGAGGGAATGGCGGTAATCAGGCTTTTTGGAGCACAGGTTAAAAGAGAGTATTTAGAAGAAGTACCTTCTGAAAGAATTAAGCAATTAAAAGAGGAAATTCAGAAATTAGAAGATGAGATAACCCGAATGCAAAACCTCAAAGCCATACTTATAGAGAAGAAGAAATTTCTAAACTCGATAACTCTATTTTCCAATACACAAATTCCTCAAGATTTGATTACCAATATGCCGCAAATAAGTGATTTAGAGAATATTCTTATTTTTTTAGATACAGAGTTAAAAGATATCTACGCCCAGGCTTTAGATTGTGAACTTGAGATTAGAGATTTAAAGAATAAGATTGAAACTTTAAAAAGAGAATTGTCCCAGATATCCGGAGTACAGAGGAAACTAAAAAGATCAATTATGGTGGAATTGGAAGTGTTAAAAGAGGGGACCACAGATTTAAAAGTTTCTTATCTGGTAAGAGGTGCTTCCTGGAATCCGATATATGATGCCCGCGCAAATTTTGAAAAATCCGAGGTTGAATTAGTTTCTTACGGAGTAATTAGACAGGTTACCGGTGAAGATTGGTTAGAGGTAGATTGTTCTTTATCAACAGCTAAGCCAAGAATCGGGGGAAGTATGCCTTATGTAGCTTCCTGGTTTTTAAGACCATATCAACGCGAAGTATTATCAGATGAAGTATCGGCACCATTAGCAACTGCTTATCAAACCGAAGCATTTAAAAAAGAGGCGGGAGCTTTAGAAGAAGGGGCAGAATCAGAGATGAGATATGCCACTGCCGAAGAAAAAGGTATTGCTATAATCTATAAACTCCCTTCTAAGGTAAGTGTGAAATCTGATAAATCGGAACATAAATTTCCCGTTTCTTCGCAAATTTTATCAGCCGAGTTTGAGTATTCGAGCTACCCTCGGGTTAGTCCATTTGCTTATCTCGGTTCCCGAGTTACCAACAGTAAAGGTCTTCAATTACTTGCTGGCCGGGTAAATATATTTCTGGAAGGAGATTTTGTGGGATTTTCCAGCATTGGTAATATTGCGCCCAGCGAGGAGTTTGATCTGTATTTAGGCGTCGATGAAAATGTTAAGGTAAAAAGAGAGCTTTTAGAAAAGAAAGTTGATGAAACTCTGATAGCTGGAATCCCCTCACGAACTAAGAAAACGACTTTTAAATATAAACTTACTGTAGAGAACTACAAATCTAAAAAGATTAAAGTAAAACTATTTGAAGCCATACCAGTTTCCGAAGACGACCGCATTAAAATTAAGATAAATGAGATAAGTCTTGAGCCGGATAAAGAGGATTGGGAAGACCGTAAGGGAATCTGGTTATGGGAGTTGGAATTAGATACTCAGCAAAAGCAGGAAATATTTTATACCTTTACCGTTGAACATCCCCGGGATATGTTGGTTGAAGGATTGTAAAAAATTTTCATTTTAATGAAAGAAAGTTCCTCCCCTTTACGTATAAATAAGTGAATGACAAAAAAATCATCAACAAACAAAAACTTTAAGGAGGAACGAATAGAATGAAAAGTTCAAGAAATTTAAAAGTCGGAGTAACTCTGCTGGTCATAGCACTGGCAGTCGGAGTTTTTGCCCTCGTTGTTTGGGCAGATGGTAATGGAATGTATGGAATGAGAGAGGGATCCAGTGGAGATTTTGAAACACCCAGATACGGCATGCAAAATAAAGGGGCCTTTAATCAGGTGCAAACTCAAGATTGTGAAGACCGTGTAGAAGGTCTGGGGGATGGAATGGGTCGAAGAGCAGATGCACCCGATGATGATGGAGACGGTATCCCTAATGGACAAGATGCAGATTATGTCCATAATGATTGTGATGACGAATGTGACGGCACCTGTGACAGTGAACCTAAAGGCAACGGCATGAGAAGAAATTCTTCTGATAATATTTCTGGATTACAAGCTCATGTAAACGGAATGGAAATGAAGACTATGTCCATTGCGGATATTGCTACCCTTTGGGGGATAGATGCTGGTGAATTGTTAGAAGGAATTAAGACTGAATTTGAATTTACTCAAATGTATAACATAGGCAGCACCATAGATGACTTAAGAGGAGAGTATAGATTTTCACCTCATCAGATAATGGAGATTACAGAAAGAATTAAAACAGAACCAGTCGAATAAATTCTTAACCATCAAAATAAAATAACTAGTTTAATTAACATGAGATAACTCCCTTACTGATAAGAGTGAGGGAGTTATCTTTTTTTGGGAAAAAATTTTTAAAAATAAAGTTGACAAAATGATACAATTGTAGTATCATAATAAAAAAATAAAAAGCAAGGCTTTTTAAAACAAAGAAATTGTTATCAAGATTAAAAGATTAAAGGAAAATTGATAAGTGAAATTAATCACCCGAAACACTGATTATGCGGTAAGGGCACTTTGCTGTATTGCCGAACAAAAACAAGAGGTAATCTCAGCTGACCAATTAGTTAAATCTTTAGAGATGCCTCGCCCCTTTTTAAGAAAAATACTACAAGCTTTAAATAAAGAAGGATTACTTAATTCATCTAAGGGTAAGTATGGCGGTTTTGCTTTAGCCGTATCTCCGGGAAAAATAACCCTAACTGATGTAATGAAAATATTTCAGGGACCGATAAAACTGAATGAGTGCACATTTAAAAAAAAAATTTGTCCTAATATAAAAGATTGTCTTTTGAAGAAAAAGATAGATGAAATAGAGAAAGAGGTTATTGCAAAATTAAAAACCATAACCATAGCGTTAATAATAAAAAAGGAGGTAAATGTAGATGACTGAGAAGTTAGAAATTTATAAATGTGAGATTTGCGGAAATATTATTGAAGTATTACACGAAGGGAAGGGAGCTTTAGTCTGCTGCGGGCAGGAAATGAAGTTGATGGAAGAACAGACTGCTGATCAAACTACCGAAAAACATGTACCGGTGATGGAGAAAATTCCTTCCGGGATTAAAGCGGTAGTCGGCTCAACCCTGCATCCTATGGAAGAGAAACACTATATTGAGTGGATCGAAGTTGTTAATGAAAAAGGGGCTTCTCGAAAATTTTTAAAGCCGGGCGACAAACCGGAATCTCTATTTAAAGATGTAGAAGGATTAGAAAAAATTAGGGAATACTGTAATATTCATGGATTATGGGAACATAAAGAAGGTAAATAGTGCTGTAATTGCAAGTACAGATAGAGATTTATGATTTTTAAATTGTAGGGGCGTATTGCTCTATACGCCCCTGACCTTTAATCTTTCGAAAGGAGATGAGCAAATGGATTTAAAAGCACTTCGCAATATCAGTTACGGTGTCTATATAATCAGTTCTAAAAAAGAAGACCGCATAAACGGACAGATTGCCAATACAGTTTTTCAGACAACTTCAGAGCCAGCTACCATCGCGGTTTGTATTAATAAAAAAAATTTAACCCATGAGTTTATTACCGAAAGTAAAGTATTTGCTGTTTCGGTATTAGAACAGGAAACCGATATGAAATTTATCGGAAGATTTGGTTTTAAATCGGGAAGAGATGAAGACAAATTTAAGGGAGTAAATTATAAGATTGGGGTAACTGGTTCGCCCATAATTATGGAAAATACTTTAGCTTATATGGAAGCAGAAGTAATTATGGAAATGGATGCGGGCACCCATACTCTATTTGTAGGGAAAGTTGTCGAGGCAGAGAATATTAAAAAGGCAAAACCGTTGACTTATGATTATTATCATCAAGTGAAGAAAGGCATTTCTCCCAAGACCGCACCTACTTATATTCCAAAAGAGAAAAAATTAGAAAAAAAAATAAATGAAGAAAAAAAAGGAAAGGAGTCAGAAAAAATGATTAAGTATGAATGTACAGTTTGTGGGTATATATATGACCCTGAAAAAGGAGATCCTGAATCAGGAGTAAATCCAGGAACTCCCTTTGAAGACCTGCCTGATGATTGGGTATGCCCGGTATGTGGTGCCGGTAAAGATGAATTTGAAGAGGTGAGTTAGAGGTGACTGTAAAAAAGATAAAAAAAGATATCTACTGGGTAGGAGCGATTGACTGGGATAGAAGGCTATTTGATGAACTCATTCCTCTTCCCGAAGGCACAAGTTACAATGCTTATCTGATAAAAGGGCGGGAGAAGACAGCTTTAATCGATACTGTTGACCCAACCAAAGAAGATGATTTATTGGACAATTTAGATGATTTAGGGATAGAGCATCTGGATTATATAGTAGTGAATCATGCAGAACAGGACCATTCCGGGGCTATTCCTTTAATGTTAGAATTATATTCGGAAGCGAAGATAGTTACTAACGAGAAGTGCAAGAAAATGCTGATGGAACATCTTCTTATTAAAGAAGATAGGATTGTAACTGTAAATGATAATGATACTCTGTCTTTAGGAGGGAAAACTTTAAGATTTATATTTGCTCCCTGGGCGCACTGGCCGGAAACTATGTTAACTTATTTAGAAGAGGATAAAATTTTGTTCAGCTGTGATCTGTTCGGGGCACATCTTGCCGAGAGCAATTTATGGGTAGATGATGAGTCTAAAGTTTACTTTGCTGCCAAGCGTTATTATGCGGAGATTATGATGCCTTTCCGCAGCAATATCAAAAAACATTTAGAGAGATTAAAAGAATTAGAGATTAAAACCATTGCCCCCAGTCACGGTCAGATTTATTCTCATCCGGAATTTATTTTATCAGCTTACAGAGAATGGATTTCTGATGAGGTGAAGAATGAAGTAATCATTCCCTATGTTTCCATGCACGGCAGTGTCGAGGAGATGGTGTATATCTTAAGTGAAGAATTAATGAGAAAAGGGATAACTGTAAAACTCTTTAATCTTTCCAGGACCGATATAGGTGCATTAGCTATAGCTTTAGTGGATGCCGCCACTATTGTAATTGCCTCACCTACAGTTTTAACCGGCGCACATCCCCAGGTAGTTTCAGCAGTTTATCTGGCTAATGCTTTAAGGCCAAAATTAAGATATGCTTCGGTTATCGGTTCTTATGGATGGGGAGGAAAGATGCTGGAAAATATTAGCTCAATGATAGGCAATTTAAAAGTAGAGATTCTTTCTCCGGTAATAATAAAGGGCTATCCCAAAGAAGAAGATTATAATTCTTTGATAAAATTAGCCGGAGAAATAGCAGAAAAACATAAAAATCTATAAGTGATTGTAGTTCAAAAAGTAAATAAAATATTAATGTAGGGGCACGATGAATCGTGCCCGCGGGTAGCTATTTTTTAAAAAAACATTTTGGGAGGATATAAAAAATGAAAGATTTAAAAGGAACAAAAACCGAAAAGAACCTAATGGAAGCCTTTGCCGGTGAATCCCAGGCCAGAAATAAATACACTTACTTTGCATCCGTCGCTAAAAAAGAAGGATATGAACAGATTGCTTCTATTTTTTTAGAGACAGCAGAAAATGAAAAGGAACATGCCAAACTCCATTTTAAAAAGTTAGAGGGAATCGGAAGCACTATTGATAATTTAATAGCAGCAGCCGCCGGGGAAAATTTCGAATGGACAGAAATGTATTCTCGGATGGCTAAGGATGCAAAAGAAGAAGGGTTTGTAGAAATTGCCAAGATGTTTGAGGGGATTGCTGAAATTGAAAAAGGACATGAAGCTCGTTATCAGAAACTTCTTAAAAATATAGAAAAGGATAAGGTGTTTAAAAGAGAAGGTAAAATATTCTGGAAATGCCGAAATTGCGGTAATATCTATGAAGGGGCTGAGGCACCTGAAGTCTGTCCGATATGTAAGCACCCCCGGGCTTATTATGAAGTAAAGGGTGAAAATTATTAAATATATTTAAAGAATATTTATTAATTTTCTGTAAAAGATAAAGGATACAAATATTATAAAATTTAGGAGAGGAAATATATGACCAAAGAGAAAGGCACACTAAAAGAGAGGGTAGAGGCTGCTTTAGAAAAGATAAGGCCGGTACTTCAGGCAGACGGAGGAAATGTAGAGTTGGTGGAAGTTACTCCGGATGGAATAGTAAAAGTAAAATTAACCGGTGCCTGCTATGGTTGTCCGATGAGTCAGATGACTTTAAAGATGGGTATTGGCAGGATGTTAAAAAAGGAAGTTCCTGAAGTGAAGGATATTGTAGAAGTATAGACATTAAAGGAATTCTCGAACTTTAAAATATATTTAGAATAGCTAATTATGTTTTAGATATGTAACAGAAAAATATTTTTAAAAACAGAAAGACAGAAAATAGAAAGGAGGTGTATATTATGTTAAGTAAAAAAATGGCTAAGAGCATAAACTACCAGATAAACAGGGAGTATTATTCTGCTTATTTATATCTTTCCATGGCCTCTTATGCTGCTGCGGAAGGTTTAAACGGATTTGCCAACTGGTTTACGGTTCAAATGAAGGAAGAAATGTTCCATGCCGAGAAGATGTATAATTATGTGAATCAACAGGGAGGTAGAGTATTGCTGGAAGCTATCGAGCAGCCACCAGCAGATTTTTCTTCTATGCTTGACTTATTTGAAAAGACCTTAGAACATGAAAAAGGGGTAACCGCCATGATTAATAACCTGGTTAAGTTGGCACGAGAAGAGGATGATTATGCTACCGAATCTTTTCTACAATGGTATGTAACTGAACAAGTTGAAGAGGAGGCGAGCCCTACTGAGATTATCCAGAAATTAAAATTTATCGGGAAAGACGGAAGAGGTCTTTTGATGATTGATAAAGATTTAGCTGCTCGAGTATTTACTGTTCCTGTGGCAACAGAACAGTAAAATATTTAGAGAAAGTTGCCAAAATGTAAAATTTATAAGGAGGATTTAAAAATGGAAGAATTAATAGGGAATAAATTTCCCCTAATAGGCGATTAGTTGCCTGAAATGGAGGTACAGACTACTCATGGGAAGATGAAATTACCGGATAATTTTTCTGGAAAATGGTTTGTTCTATTTAGTCACCCGGCAGATTTTACCCCGGTTTGCACTACAGAATTTGTAGCTTTTGCTAAGAGACACGAAGAATTTAAAAAACTGAATTGTGAACTCATCGGGCTCTCCATAGACCAGGTGTTTTCTCATATCAAATGGATAGAATGGATTAAAGAAAAATTGGGAGTAGAGATTCAATTTCCGGTAATTGCTGACGACACAGGAAA
>CAZWFH010000005.1:0-28513 GCA_964632105.1 uncultured Atribacterota bacterium | reverse complement strand
TCTCTGCAGCCAGTAAAATCCCCTCTGCCGCATCTTCCACATATAAAAAACCTCTGGTTGGTTTACCTGTCCCCCAACAAACTACTTCTTCCTCTCCCCTATCTTTTGCTTCCATAAACTTCCTTATCAGGGCCGGAATAACATGTGAGCTCTTAGGGTTAAAATTATCTCTCGGCCCATATAAATTCAAAGGCAATAAAAAGATAGAGTTAAAACCATATTGTATCCTATAAGATTGAGACTGAACTAACATCATCTTTTTAGCCAGTCCATAAGGGGCATTAGTCTCCTCGGGATAGCCCTTCCATAAATCCTCTTCCTTAAAGGGAACCGGAGTAAATTTAGGATAGGCACAGATGGTGCCGATAGCTATAAATTTATCTACCTTAAACTGTCGGGCATATTCCATTAGCATTGCCCCCATTACCAGATTATCATAAAAAAATTTACCCGGGTTTTCTCGATTAGCTCCGATTCCTCCTACTACTGCCGCTAAATGAATAACGATATCAGCCGGATAATCCTGATATAATCTGATAATGTTTTTCTCTTTGGTTAAATCATAATCTTCCACCAGAGGGATAAATATATTCTTACATCCTCGCTCCTTCAATTTTTCCATCACATAAGAACCTAAAAATCCTGCTCCCCCGGTAACAATAACTCTCTTATCTTCCCAAAAACTCATTCTCTACCTCCATTTTTTTACTACCTTGTAAAATTGCATTTAACATTTGTAAGGCATATATCTTTACCCTCGCCCTTTTCACCCCACAGTCAAATGATTCTCCGTCCAGCCAATCCCTTTCTTCTTCAAAATCTTCTTCCCTTCTCCCGGTGATTCCAATCCTGCTAATTCCATATCACTATCTACCATTATTTTAACCAATTCTTTAAAAGTAATCCTCGGACTCCAACCCAACTCCCTCTTAGCCTTAGAGGCATCAGCCAGCAATAGTTCCACTTCCGTAGGTCTAAAATATCTTGAGTCTATCTCCACATATTCCTTCCAGTCTAACCCTGCATAATTAAAGACCTCTTCTAAAAATTCTTTAACCGAATGGGTCTCCCCTGTCCCGATAACATAATCTTCCGGTCTTTCCTGTTGTAACATCATCCACATTGCCTCTACATAATCAGGGGCATATCCCCAATCTCTCTTGGCCTCTAAATTACCCAAATATAATTTCTTATCTTTCCCCGCTACAATCCTTGCTAATCCCCGGGTTATTTTTCTGGTGACAAAAGTTTCCCCCCTCCTGGGGCTCTCATGATTGAAAAGTATTCCATTACAAGCAAATAGATTATATCCTTCCTGATAATTACGGACCATCCAGTAGGCATATATCTTAGCTGCCGCATAAGGACTTCTCGCTCTAAAGGAAGTATCTTCATTTTGAGGTGCCGGGGCATCTCCGTACATCTCACTACTTGATGCTTGATAGAACTTACATTTTATACCGCTTCTTCTTACTGCCTCCAATATCCTGGTAGTCCCTAAGCCGGTAATATCACCGGTATATTCCGGTATATCAAAACTAACCCGGACATGGCTTTGTGCCCCTAAATGGTAAATCTCATCAGGTTTAATATTATAGATAAGATTGGTAAGCTGACCCGAATCACTTAAATCTCCATAATGAAGGTGTAATCTCACTCCTCTTATATGAGGGTCTTTATAAATATGGTCTATCCTGCTGGTATTAAAGGTGCTGGCTCTTCTTATCATACCATGAACTTCGTAATCTTTGGAAAGCAGAAACTCTGCCAGATAGGAACCATCCTGACCGGTGATGCCAGTGATAAGAGTTTTTTTCATTGCTTGTTACCTCCTAATATCTTTCTGTAAACTTTATATAGTTATTCCCAAAATTATCAATTGCTTCTAAAATAGTATTAATCGAAAAATCACCTTCCATAAGCTTGTATGCCTATAAGACGAATTAAAAGTGCATAGAATTAAATCTAATACAAAAAAGTAAATTTAAATATTTTCTAATTTTTTCTTCCTTGGTTATAATTAAAACCTTACCCGTTTTAATTAAGTCACTGAAGAATCAGAATCACCATAATACACACTAACAACAAAAATAATTATTTAAATGGCTACTTATAATTCAATATTATAAAGGTCTTTTATTGCACTTTTTACATTTTTACTTTCATGTTTCATTTTTTTTTGAATTTCATAAAGTTTAGCATCAACTAAAAACTTATACCAAAACCCTTGCATAAAATGAAAAATTAATCCTTCTTTACCATCAAGAAAACCGAGTTTTAGAAAATAACGATAAAAAAAATATAAAAAAGCTCTAATAAACAGAGGAAAGTTATTATAAACTTTGTTTCTCATCCATCTTCTTCTCTCAATTGGGGTACCAAAATATTTTGTCTTTACCTTATTGGTTTTTTCTTTAGATACATATAATAGTTCTTCAACTTCCGCTGAAGACCATTGATTGTGGCGATATATCCATTCTGAAATGTCATTATTATTTTCTTCTAAAATATCATTATTTAATCTTGATATTTTACCTTTACATATAAAATGATTATCGTACTTCCTGTCTTCGCATCTGCCTTTTTTCTTACGGAAAAACCGTAAATGATAAACCGGATAATGTCCTCCATGTTTAATCCAACGTCCCATGAAAAATGTTCTTTTTTTTATTAGGAAACCATTTGCATTATTTGAAACATCTTTTAAGATATTTTTTATTTCTTCGGCTAGTTCATGTGTTGCTCTTTCATCCGCATCTATATGTAGAACCCATTCATTTTTAATGGGCAAGTTTTCCTGCGCCCAATTTCTTTGTTTTCCATAATTTTCAAAGATATGTTGATATATTTTATTAGTATACTTCTTGGTTAATTCAAGAGTTTTATCAGTGCTATAGGAATCAACAATAAAAAACTCATTTACCCATCCACAAATACTCTTTAAACATTCCTCAATATTCTTTTCTTCGTTATGAGTTAAGATTATCACCGAAATAGGTACTTTACTATCGGTCATCTTTTATTTTCCTTCCCACCATGTAAATAGATTTTGATATTGGCCAAATCCGCCCAATATATTCCTTTTCAATGATTTCAAAACCAAATTTTTTAAATAATATTTCTAGGTATTTATTTGAGAAAAATCGGATATGCCCCCCCCTAATATTACAAAAATGTCTATCAAATCCAAATAGAACAATAGCAAGATTCTTTATTAACCCATGATAAGGGGTAGTTATAACAAAAATACCATTTTGTTTTAATATTCTGTTTATTTCGTGAAGATAATTATATACATAAAAAATGTGTTCTATAACTTCAGTTGACCATACTACATCAAATGAACTGTTATTAAAAGGCAATCTATCTTCTAAGGAACAGACCTTAAAATTAATTTCAGGATATAAAGTTTTTGCTTTTTTAATAGCATTATTTGAAATATCAACACCAGTTACATTATATTTTTTAGTATTAAGAAGATTGCAAAAATATCCTTGTCCGCAACCAGCATCTAAAATGGTAATTTTCTCCTTAAATTTTTGTTTTTCCAAACTCCTAAGGAGTAAGCTAGCTCGTTGAGTAGTCAAAGGGTCTTTTTCTGGGATAGGTTTATCACAATTCCAAAAATCTTCATAAAACTTTCTATAATTTGTCATTTATAATCTCCTCAAAAACTTTAATCATTCTATCCGCAACTTTTTCAATAGAAAATTGTACTTCAACTAATTTTCTTCCACGTTTTCCCATCTCTAAAGATTCTTTTCTATTATCTAATAATTTCACAAAGGCACCATAAAGTTCATTATGGTCATTATGAATAATTATACCTGCTTTAGCGCTTTTTACTTCCCTATAAATTCCCACTTGATCACTAATAATTATAGGTAAACTACAAGCCATTGCCTCTACAACTGCCATTCCAAAGTTCTCTGAATAGGAAGGCAAGACAAATACATCACTCCCTGCAAATACTTCCATTTTTTTTCTCCCTAGCAGAATTCCTGTAAAGGTCACTCGCCCTAATACACCTTTATCTTTAAACCAATCTCTTACTTTTCCCCCATATCCTTCTTCGTCAGAGCCAACAATCAATAAATGTACATCGCTTCTTTCTCTTGCTAATCTGGAGTAAGCCTCTACTAGAATATCCAAGCCCTTTTTCCAATTAATTCTTCCCAAAAAAAGAATAATCTTTTTATTCTTCAAAATTGGATATCTTTTCCAAAGATTATCTCTAATAGGTAAGTTATTAAATTCGGAAAGCCTTATTCCATTAGGAATAATAATTGCTTTATTTTTTAAAGCTAACCTTAAATGACACTTTTCTGCTTCATCCTTTGCAGTATAATGAATAAATGTTGCTTTTTCCACATTCCTCTTTGCAATCATTTTATAATACAGCCATTTTTTCCAACCTTTTTTCCTAATAGTATATGGATATAACACTCCTTTTGGAGCAATAATATAAGGTTTGTTATATTTCCTACAATAATAGCTTGTAATTGCTGCAGGGTAGTTCCATATAGCAGGTATATATATTATATTGTATTTTTTTAGATTATTTTTTAAAGCTTTTGTCATGCACCACGAAAACTGCCAACCTGTTGTACCCATAAACTCGAATAATTTTATGTATTTAAAATAAACCACTTTAACCCCGTTTATATTAACTTTATTATTAATGGCCATTTTATCATTTAAACCAACATTGGTAGTATAAACAGTTACATCAATCCCCTTTTTTACTAGAGCCCTATTTATGTTGTGATTAGAAACAATTGGCCCTCCATACTGAAAAGCAGGCCAATAACTTGGAGATACACACAAAAGTTTCATTTATTCTTTCTCCGAATTGATAATGTAAATATATTATCTACAAATTTTATACAAAAGAAAACATTTTTAATCAAGTAAGAGTAAGATGATTACTTCATTATAGTACTCTCCTGCCACGGCATATACCATTCGGCATACAGCTGTTCATCAAGATCTATAATTTAACGATATTTTTTTCCTCTAAGCCTTATAGTCTCTACCTAATACACGGATTTTGTAGTTAAAAAACTTTTTATCAATTATTCCTAAATGAATAACCTGTTTTGGTATAGATATGGCTAAGATTTCCTACCTCTGCGCTATCTATACCAGAAACTCACTATTAACCACTCACTTCATATTTAACCCTTTATTGGTACCGGTGTCTTTCGCCAACAAATATGATTAAATTTTCTTCTAACAAATTTATATGCTAGACCAGAATGGACCTCTCGGGGTAGATACTTGTAATCTTAGTTAAATAATAAGATTACAAAGACTGTTTTAGTAAATATTCTCTTAAATTCTCTTTAAGATCAATAGTATAAAGTTAAATGCAACATCTTCTTATTATTCGCACCTTATACAAAAAGTGTTAGTTAGTTAGGGATAATTTTTTAGGTTAAATAAATACTGATTCTAACAAATATCCTTATTTTTACTTACTAAATTATTAAAATCCTAAATTTTATAATCTGAAATAAAATATGTTTTCTAGAGTATTATAATTCTTATTTATTATAAAGATTATAAAAATTCATTGCATAACTTTATAGTATTTTCAATTTCTTGAATTATATTATCTTCCAAAATAAAACCAGTTTCTTTTAATTTTTTTATGTTATATTCAAATTGATATACATTTTTCAAATCAATACTATCTGCTTTAATATCTATTTCTATTTCTTTTGTCCTATACATTGAACTATAAACAATTGATATCATTTTAGCTACATCCAAAACAGTCATAGTACAATTTCCGCCTAAGTTATATACTTCATTTTTCCATTTATCCGGGATAACAAATAAAAAATGATATACTGCTCTAGCAATATTATGCAAGGAAATAAAATCCCTATATTGTTTTCCTGAAGATTTCAAGGAAATCTTCCTATTTAAAACAACTTGTTTACATAAATCATTAAAAAGTAATGACCACCTATTAACTTCTTTATCTTGAGGGCATCCATAGCCATTAGATAACCTAAATATTGAAAAATTTATTCCATAATAATAATTAAAAAATCTAACAATATCCTCTGCTGCTCTATGGCTTATAGCATAGGGGTGAAAAGGTCTTGTAGGTGTTTTTTCTGTAATAACTGATTCTAAAACATCACCATATACATGGAATGTAGAAAAATAAATAAAATTCTTTATCCCTATATTGTAAGCCGAATTTAAAAGCCTGTAAGTTCCTTTTATATTTATTTCCCATGCCATTTCTGGATTTTTTATTGAATCAATTTCATTTATAGCTGCCAAATGTATAATAGTATCAATATTTTTATTTTCTAAACAATTAACAATAGAGGCTTCATTAAGTAGGTTCATTTGCAAAATAGTAAACCTTTCAACCCACTGAGGCAACTTTCTATTTCTATTCCTGGTTGTAAGAAATATATGAGTATGAGGTTTTTTTTCTTTGAGGTAATTTGCTACCCGACCACCGATATATCCTAAACCACCAGTTATCAATATATTCATTTATTTTTCAACTCCCATTTATAAGGAATATGTTTATCAAAAGGGTCTAATCTTATAATTTCATCATCTCTATATGGAATACTTGCCAAATTTGCAACTATACTTTTAGTGATACCAATACCTTTAAATCCATTCCAAACCAATGGAGGTATTTTAACCAAACAATAATTATCCTCTCCTAAAAATATTTCTTGCAATTCTCCTTTTGTTTGCGAATCTTTTCTTTCATCATATAAAACTAATTTTATCATTCCATAGATAACAACATAATTTAATGTCATTTCCTTATGAAAATGCCAACCTTTGATTACCCCCGGATATACAGTAGAAAAATATATTTCACCAAAACTTTCAAAAACCGTTTCATCGCATCTCATCATATGCATAATAGTTCCACGTTCATCCGGAATCTTCTTTAATGGTTTTATTAATACACCGTCAATCATGGTTTCCTGCCTCCATAGTAAAATCTTTAAAAAATTCCTTATACCAGTTAACCGTTTCCTTAAGTCCTTCCTCAATCCTGTAAATAGGACACCACCCTAACATTTCTTTTGCCTTAGCTGCTGAAAGATATTGATGTTTTATTTCCCCTTTAACTTCATTTAATATTATCGGTTTTAAGTCTTTTCTATCCATTATACTCAAAATTTTATTCACTAATTCTATTACTGTTAATTGTATTTCATTGCTAAAATTAAACGCTTCACCAATAACTTTTTTTTCATCCATCTTTTCAGCTAAATATAAATAAGCATTAACCGCATCCAGAATATAAATATAATCCCTAATAAATTTTCCATTACTTCTTATTACTGCTCTTTCATTAAAAATAACAGACCGAATAGTCCCTGGAACAATTCTATTGAAATTCAGGTCGCCTCCACCAAAAAAATTACCACATCGAGTAACACAAACAGGTAGTTTATAAGTATTATAATAATTAAATGCAATTAAATCTGCACAACTTTTTGAAACATCGTATGGATGAGAACCTTTAAGAGGTGCATCTTCAGTATAAGGTAAAATTTTATGCTCCCCATAAGCTTTATCGCTTGAGGCAATGATTATTTTTTTAACAGTTGGGTTCTTTCGACAAGCTTCTAAGATATTCCAGGTGCCTTTTATATTGGTCTCAAAAGTGGATATTGGATTTCTATTGGCAATCCCTACTATCGTCTGAGCAGCTAAGTGAAAAACTGTATCTATTTCGTATTCATTAAGTATCCTCTCTAACAGAAAATAATCCTCAACTTCACCCCTAACGGTAGTTATCTTATTAATAGTGCTTTGTAATATCAAATTAGATTTAGGAACCCAATCTCTAATTAAACCAATTACATTTGCTCCATTTTCTACTAATGTCTTTACAAGCCAAGAACCTAAAAGACCAGTACAACCTGTTACAAGTACATTTTTATTTCTCCAATAGTGTTTATGTTTGGTTACCATACTTTCCATGGTACATTACCTCTCTTCCATAAATCATTAAGGTATTTATAATCTCTATAAGTATCCATACATTGCCAAAAACCTTCATGTTGAAAAACTTTTAATTCCCCATCTAAAGCTAATTTTTCCAAAGGTCCTTTTTCCAAAATACAACTATCGGCATTATCAAGATAATTAAAAAATTCTCTATTAAAAACAAAATATCCGCCATTAATTGAATTATTTTGATCTTTTGGCTTTTCTTTAAATGATACTACTTGATCCCCTTGAATTAAAAGTTCACCATATCTGGATGGAGGGAATACTCCCGTTAATGTCCCTATTTTGCCATGGTTTTTGTGAAATTTTAGTAACTCTTTAATATTTAAATCTGTTAGACCATCGCCATAGGTTAACATAAATGTATCCTCATTAATAAATGTTTCAATCCGTTTTACTCGGGCACCTGTCATAGCATCTAATCCTGTATTTACTAAAGTAACTTTCCATCCTGTTTCTAAATGGTTAGAACACATCTTTATATTTTTGGATCCGAGTTCAATTGTAAAGTCATTAGATAAAATTTCATAATTATAAAAATATTCCTTTATTACTTCACCCTTATAACCGAGGCATAGGATAAACTCATTGAAACCATAATAAGCATATGTTTTCATTATATGCCAAAGAATGGGCCTCCTCCCAATTTCAACCATCGGCTTTGGCTTTATTTCTGTTTGTTCTCTTAATCGAGTGCCAAAACCACCACATAGGATAACAACTTTTATGCTCAATTTTTATTACCTCCTTTTACATTCATACTCTTTAAATAGATATTTTTTTAATGTATCAACTAATAGATTTTTTATGTTACTAACATTTTAAAAGTGCATTCAATATTATAAAAATGATTTTTCATTTTATAATCTCCTCAAAGACTTTAATCATTTTGTCTGCAACTTTTTCACTGGCAAAATATTCTTCAACCATTTTTCTTCCACGCCTTGCCATCTCTAAAGATTCTTGTTTATTATCTAATATTTTCATTAATGCATTATAAAGTTCATTAGGCTTAGTATGAATAATAATTCCTGCTTTAGCGTTTTCTACTTCTTTGTAAATTCCAACTTGATCACTAATTATCACAGGTAGATTACAAGCCATTGCCTCAACGACAGCCATCCCAAAGCTCTCTGAATAAGAAGGTAAGACAAATACATCGCTACCCGCAAATGCTTCTAATTTTCTTTTCCCTGACAATATTCCTGTAAAAGTTACCCGTTCAAAAATTCCTTCGTTTCTAAGCCATTTTTTTACTTTTTCTATATAGTTATTTTCATCAGGTCCCACTATCATTAAGTGAACTTCGTTTCTCTCTCTTGCTAATCTACTATAGGTTTTTACAAAAAGATCTAACCCTTTTATCCAATTAATTCTTCCTAAAAAAAGAATAATCTTTTTATCCTTCAAAATTGGATATCTTTTCCAAAGATTATCTCTTGTAGGCAAGTTAGTAAATTCGGATAATTCTATTCCGTTGGGAATAATAATTGCCTGATTCTTCAATTCTAAAAAAAGTGTATGACACTTATTGGCTTCATCTTCAGCTGTATAATGGATGGCCGTTGCGTTTTTTATATCTCTTTCTGCAAATAGCTTATAGTATGGCCATTTTTTCCAAGCATTTTTGCTCTTAGTGTAAGGGAAAAGAACACCTTTTGGAGCGATAATGTAAGGTTTTTTATATTTTCGACAATAATAAGCAGAAATAGTCGTTGGATAATTCCACACTGCGGGGAGATAAACAATATCAAAATTATTCAAATTTCTCCGCAAAGCATGGGTCAGCTCTAAGGAAAATTGCCATCCTGTCGAACCTAAAAACTCAAAGAACTTCATAAACGTAAAATAACTTACCTTAACTCCGTCAACATTAACCTCTTGATTAAGTAAAATCTTTTCATCTAAACCAGCATTAGTAGTATAAACGATTACATCAATCCCTTTTTTTACTAAAGCTTTATTCAAATTGTGATTAGAAGCAATTGGTCCTCCATACCGAAAAGCAGGCCAATAACTCGGAGTCACGCACAAAACTTTCATCTATTTCTTCTCCAAATTAATAAATATTTACCTTTATTCCATCTTTATAATCAAGCTTTTACAACATTATTAAATGGTTCACGGTATACGCCCCGCGTATCCACAATTAAAGATGCATGTTCACGAATCAACTTATAATCAAAATCATCATGGTTAGTGGCAATAATTACACAATCATATCCAGATAGACTATTTGGTGTAATATCAACACTTGAAAGATTGAAATGATGTTCACGCATTTTAGGAAATATAGGAACATAAGGGTCACTGTAAACAACAACAGCACCTTTTTTCTTTAATTTTTCCATTAAAACAACACTCGGTGATTCGCGTGTATCCCCAATATTTTTTTTATAAGCAATGCCCAGCACTAACACTTTTGCTCCTTTAAGTGGGAGACCAAGCTCATTAAGTGCATCTACAACTTTAGAAATTATCCAGTCCGATATATTTTTATTAACTTCACCTGCAAGTTCAATAAAATGTGTATTCAAGCCATATTCACGAGCCTTCCAAGTCAAATAAAAAGGATCGATTGGGATACAATGCCCGCCAAGCCCAGGGCCTGGATAATAAGGCGTAAAACCAAAAGGTTTAGTCGCCGCAGCATCAATTACTTCCCATATATCAATCCCCATTGCGTCCGCTACAATTTTAAGTTCATTAACTAAACCGATGTTAACAGCACGATGAATATTTTCTAAAAGTTTGGTCATTTCCGCTACCCGGGTACTCGATACTTGTACTACTCGATTTACTATTTTACTATAAAGTGCTACTCCCACTTGCAAACAATCCGAGGTAATACCACTACATATCTTAGGAGTATTCTGTATAGCAAAATTTTGATTACCTGGATCTTCTCGCTCTGGAGAATATACTAAAAAAACTTCCTTTCCAACTATCAAACCAGTGGATTCAATACGTGGCAAAAGTTCTTCATCGGTAGTACCAGGATAAGTTGTACTCTCCAAACTTATCACCTGACCTGGACGCAGAAAAGGTAACAGAGATTCAATTGTATTTATTATATAACTTAGGTCCGGTTCGCGGTATTTATTCAATGGTGTAGGCACACAAATAATAAGTGCATCAACTCCTGTTGCTTTACTAAAATCAGTTGTTACTTCAAATAAATTCTTTTTTATAGAATCTAAAATTAGTGATGCAGGAAGGTGTTTTATATAACTCTTTCCTGATTTTAATATTTCTATTTTTGTTTTATCAATATCAAAACCCACTACACGATATCCTACTTCCACAAAACGTAATGCTAATGGCAAACCTACATAACCTAAACCTATTATTCCTATCACAGAAGTATTATCTTTTATTCTAGAAAGCAATTGGTTTTTCATATTAGTCCCTCCAATTAAACCGTTAGTGAAACTCCCCCAGCAGGAGCTGGGGGCATCTTTTAGCTACAAGCGAAAAACGAGCTTGAGCCCTTCGGGCTGCCGCTACATCTCCAGACAGGAGTCTGGAGTTCTATGTGGCTCAATATTAATTCAACAATTTTCGGTAAAAATTATTCCAATTTTACTCCTCTGATATAGTGTGTCTTATATTTTTTAGCTTAAAAATTATTCCAACAAAAAACCATAATATAACCAACACAGGTGCATCACCTAAAGTTGCTTGATGCATAAATGAAAAACGTATTAAAATACAAATTAAAAAAATAAAAATCGAAACTCCAATACTTTCTAAATTAGTATGGTTTATAATTTTTAACTCTTTTTTAATTCTAAGGAATAATTGCCCCCAAAAAAAATAGAAAAAAATAAAACCAATAATCCCAAGTTCAAATACAATTTTACTTATACCGCTTTCAAGAGAAATTCCTCCTCTAAGCATAAGCATTGTATATTGCCAGTTAACTCCTCCAGGAATATAGTCTAATCCCTGAGACATGGTTCCAGTTCCATACCCTAACCATTGCAAATTAGAAAAAAGACTATTAACACCTCTGAAAAACCACGGAATCGTTTCCTTTATCCCACTATAGGCTGATAGTTGAAATAGTCCAATATCGCTACCAATTTTATAAATAGACAACGTACCAATCAACACTACAAACAATGCTAAACCAACCTTAATTATGCGATTGCCTCTCCATAAATATATGGAAAATCTTTTTTTCTCCCGTCTACCCATGGGTGTAATTAGTGCAAAAAATAATATAAACCCAACAATGCTTAAGACAAAGGCAGAACGACTTGCACTGATAAACACTCCCAGAAATGCACTTATAGTAGATATCAACAGGAGTTTATTTTTTTTTGATGTTAAGTATATAGCCATTCCGAGGAAAAATAAAAACATTGTTATCATTGCATAGCGTTGACCAGTTCCAAAAAAAGAAGAGATCTTCATTACTGACCCTGCTTCTCCCCCACTAAAACTGTGGATCTGATGCGATAACTCTAAAGGACGAATTAAAATATTAGGTTTGTCAAAAAACATATATTGATATATTGCAAAAATAAATAGCGGAATAGCCGTGTATACTAGAATCCTACAAAATCTTAGTAACTTTTCTTCACTATTAAACATATAATACCCCAGAAAGAATAAAGGTGCATACCAAAGATAACTACGAAGTCCAATAATAGGAAATAAGGGATTTGGTATGTTTGGGTTAAAAGACTCGATTAAACACCACCCCCCAAAAAGTAAAAATCCGGTCAAAAAAGGCGGCTTCCATAGAGCAAATGGTTTTTTGTTATTTATAATAACTAAAGTAATAAAAAATGCAAAATAAGTTATAAGAAGCAAACTATCTTTTATAAGCATCACTTGGGGAGGTTGCCCAGGAATAAGTTTACGAATTACATCTTCAATATACAACCAAATAAATAAAAAATAGACGCCATTTCGCCAACGATGAAATATAATGATAGACATAATAGCAAACACAATAATTAAAATAAACGATATCTCTATCATATTTGCATTTTCTCCTCTTAATTTAATTTGTTAAAACAGCATATCTTCCATGGCGCTACAAAGAAATATAATCCTTCTGCAATTATTGTAATTACGCTCGCTCAAATATATATTTAGAAATTGAAACATATTTATAATCACGTTAAATATGGCCCCGGAATAGGTTATGCAAAATATTTGTCTTTAAAGATTTTTGCCAATTTAACTAAAAATAAGTAATGATCACTATAATTAAAATATTTAAATTGCCTCTTCAAACTTTTTAATGCCTTAGTTATTTCCATAATAGTTGTATCAAAAGAATATTTGTTAGTGAAACTCCCCCCAGCGGGAGCTGGGGGCATCTTTTGGCTACAAGCAAAAAACGAGCTTGAGCTCTTCGGGCGGCCGCTACATCTCAGACAGGAGTCTGGAGTTTTACGCGGCTTAATAATATTCCTTGGGTGCTTTCCCATTAACTTTAGATACTTTGTTCTAATTATCAACTAATCTGTTAATGTTACTTATAATATTAATAGTACTATTTGATTTCCATAAAAATTCTTTATCTATAATTACCTTTTTATAATTCTCCAAATTATTTTTTATCTCTTTTGCTGAAGAAACTAATATAGCATAGCCCTTTTTATACAATTCTTCCATATTTTCATGACCATTAACTTTATAAATAATTGTTGTCAAATCAAAATGTAATCCTTCAAATAAAGCTGTTGAACAAACACCAACTTGATATTTTGACCTTTGAAAAAAATAATAAATATCTTTAGTATTATTATCTATGATGTCAATGGATTTATTTAATAACCATGGATACTCTCTCTTCCATCTATCATATTCTCCCGGATGTAATTTATATATAATTTTATACTTCTTGTGATTAATTATTTCATTCAAATCAATTGCTAACTTGCTTAATTTTTTTCCAATGGTACCCTGTGATATAAAAAGTATATTTTGTACATTATCAATTCGATTATTATGGTTTTTATAATTGTTTAGCTGGTTTTCCATATATGGAAAACCAGCTACTATTAATTGCTTTTTCGTAATTGGAAAATTTACATTCTTTTTCCAAAAATCACCAAACAAAAAAATGTAATCGGGGAAAGTATCAAGGTTTATTTTTCTATAGAAATTATATGCTATATGATATTTTCCTATAACACCATGTTGTAACTCTATAATCTTTATTCCCCTTTTTTTTGCCAATTCATTAAATAATAAACAATTAAAGCAATAGGAATTTACTTCAATTAAAATTTTTGGATTCACTTTATTTAAAATTATTTCATAATATTTTTTGCTAAACCTATACTTTAAAATAATATATATAATACTCCTATAAAATTCTTCGTTAGTAATATTTAACTCAAAATACTCATTTATTTTTTTTACTAATGATTTTAAATATTTTCTTTCATTTTTTGAAAAATATTTAGCTATTTTTGGTTTTATTAAATTTGTATAATAGAATATTTTAAAATCTCTAATAAGTTTAACATAATCTAAATATTTTAGATTCCTTGTTCTTGCAGGCTTAAAGTGTCTTTCGTTATAAGGAAATTCAAATACATAATAAGATTTATTTATATTTTTTAATATTTCATCTGTATATATACAATCATAATAATTTCCATTTTTTATTCTCCTTTGATGATTTAGTACTAAAATATCTTTCTGATCTAATCCATATAATGGATTTTCTAATATAAAATTGGGAATTTGTTTTAATTTATACCAAACCCTCGTAATAATTTTTTTGCCACTTAAATTTGAATGCGCTTGTCCAATGTCATATTTCTGTTTAACAATTTTACCATATATTGAACCCCTTATATAATGCCAAATTTTTACTCCTTGTATTTTCTTTTCAAATAATCTTTCTGTATATTCAAATTTTATGAATTTATCAATTAATTCCATATTATTTAATTTTTCTCCTCAATTAATTTGTCTTTCAGGAAAAACAACCAATCAATAAAAACTACAAATAAAATTTTTATAGTCAAATGAATGACAAATATATTAATATAACTGTTTGTAAAAATAAAAACTAATACTGCTAATATTATCCAAACAAAATTTGATAAAACTCTTCCTATTGAAATAATATCCTTTTCTTTCAAAATATATTTTACATTTAAAAAGTGAAATAAAAAAAGTAAAAAATACTAAACAAATGTGGTATATGCTGTTGTAACATATTTATATATATGGATTAATCAATAATTTAATATTTTATCTTCCATAAATTCCAAGGCATTTTGTAGACTCTTGCACTTATTATCCAAACCATTATAAATTGTACAAAAAAGGTAATTGTGGTTGCTTGAGCTGCACCAATTGCTCCATATGCTTTTATGAAAAAATAATTTAACATTATATTTATAATTGCTGAAGTAAAAGTAACCCATGCTAATATATAAGTCTTTTTAACGTAAAAAATATAATTAACTACCATAAGATACATACCATGAAAAGCGTGGCCTAAGGCAATCCAGAATACATATTTATAAGCAGAATAGAAATTTTTACTAACAAAAAAATTCATAAAATACGGTGCAATAAAACTTAAAGTTAAAGCAGCAAGAATTATACAAACATTGTATAAGTATGTAAATTTAACTATTTTTACTTTTGTAGAATAATTATTTTCTTTTAATTTTTCAAATAAAAATGGAGACCAAGCTAAATTAAATGAGTGAGCTAACAATCCTATAATCATTCCTACCTGATAACCTACTGTATATATTCCTGTTGCAGCAACTCCAACCATCGAATTAATAAAAATCCTATCTATACTCGTCATTATCCACCCACCTAAAGCGTGGGGAATGAGTGGTATCCCAAAAAACAGAGCATCTTTAACATATCTTTTATTAAAAGAAAGTTTTATATATTTTCTTTTATAAATTACAAAAATACTTAAAAGACCAAAAATAACAGAAGTAATAATTACTCCTAATATTCTCCCTTGCCACCCCCAAGTAAGCACAACTACAAAAACTAAAGAAAGAATAACATTTAAAATAGTTCTTGAAATTTGAAATAATCCATAAGGTAATGATTTTTGCTCTACCTGCCAAAGCCCTAAAGTAATTGCAAAAATAGATTGAAATAAAGCCACCACAACAATATATGGTATCCAATTTTCTGGAAATTTCGTAAAAAAAGAAAAATACGATTTTAAGATATAAACAATAATAAATACTAAAATAAAACTAGCAAACAAAATAGAAAATACATTTCCAATGTATTTCTTAAGTTCATCTTTATTTAATTTAAAAAAGTTCACATTAATAGCCCCATGCATGCTCAAGCCCACAAATACTACCATTACTGCCAACAAAACATTAAATGTTGCCACAATACCATAATCAGTTGGAGTTAAATAACGAGTCATAATAGGTAAAAGAAAAAATGGTATAGTTTTATTTATAACATTAGTACCCGTATAAATAAAAGTGTTTTTAAAAAGTTTATGCTTAAAGATATGTGAAAAATTAAATGAGTTAAAAATAGGTCTTACCTTCCTAAATATCAATATTAATATTTTTTATAATTTAATTTTTTACGAAATTAGAAATATTATTTTTCCATCATGACTTCTGCTAATTTTAAATCAATTTCATCATCAATATCTATAGACCTTTCTCTGGGCATTATATAGGCAAAAGTTTTATCTCCAAAAAAACCTTTTTGTTCTTTTAAATAATTACAATAAGCTAAATATATTGCACCATTTAACCTATAAAAAACGGGTAGTTCTTGTCTATTTTTATTCATGATTTCTTGTCTGATAAAATTCCTCATACACCCATCTTCAGGTAAAGTATTTACCCACAAAGGATGATGATCTACTTCACATACCGAAACAATTGCTTTTGCTTCTTTTAAAAATAAAAGTTCTATTGCTTTATCAATATCTTCTGTTATCCTAAGTGGGGATGTAGGCTGAAGCAACATTATTAAATCGTATTGCTTTCGCTTATTATTTTCCCTAAACCAATCTATTGCATGTAATACAACATCAATTCCTTTTGCATTATCTTCTGCCAATTCCTTCGGCCTTATAAAGGGAACATCTGCACCATATTTTTTTGAAATTTCAGCAATTTCTTTATCATCTGTACTTACAACAACCCTATCAAGATATTTACTTGCTAAAGCTTGCTCAATTGTCCAGGCAATTAAGGGTTTACCTAATAATGATTTTATATTTTTTCTTGGAAGCCCTTTGCTGCCGCCTCTTGCTGGAATTAAACCTAAAATATTTTTATTTTTATACATCTTTCGTTCTCATTTCTTTTTACTTCTTATCTTTTCCTTTTAAAATAGATTTCTAATCTTTATTTTCAAATCATTATAATTTATTCTCCATGTTTATCCATATACTCTATCGCCTTTTTATATTCTCTCCACTCTCCGATATCAAACCAGGAACAATTCACGGGATAAACTTGTATTTTAAATCCCTTTTTTTTGGCCAATACTAATAAATCAGGCATATCTATGGGCTGATTTCTGGGGATTAAATCAACGACTTCTGGCTCCAAAACATAGACCCCAGAATTGACAATAAAATGATAATCTGGTTTTTCGATAATTTCTTCAAAATCCGCGCACTCATTTTTCATATTCAAAATACCATAAGGAATATTTATATTACGGCTTACTCCTAATACTGTTATCTGATTTTTATTTTGTTTATGATAATTTAACAGGCTATCATAATTTGCATCAATTACCACATCACAATTGGAAACAATAGATGTGCCGTCTAATTTATCTTTAATTAAAGATAGTGCCCCTATCGTTCCTAAAAAATCTTCTTCTTGAATATATTCAATTTGATAATTATTAGGATTTTCTGCAAAATACATTTTAATCATTTCAGCCTTATAATTTAAAGCAATTATAAATTTGTTAAATCCATATTTTTTGAAATTATCCATAATTACTTCTATAACCGGCTTTTCATCTATAGGTATTAAAGGTTTGGGTAATATTTTAGTAAAAGGGTCAAGCCTTTTGCCTTTACCACCAGCCATAATTATTACCGGAACATTCTTTATAGCAAATGCCACCTCACCATTTTTTAAAAAATCTTTCCATAGGAAAATATCAATTACTTTATTTTTTTCGCCAATTACTGGAATATGCCTTATTTCGTATTTTTTCATCAATCGTAAAGCTTCCTCTTTATTACTCTTATAAGATATTACAATAGGATTCTTAGTCATTATATCTTGTATAGGAGTTTTAAAGTCAAGGCCCTTTATGATTGCTCTTCTCATATCTCCATCAGTTACAATCCCTAAAATCTTCTCTTCCTCATCAACTACAATTAATCCCTGCAAAGCAATTTTATCCATTTGTTTTAATGCTTCTTTTAAGGAAAGGTTAGGTTTTACAAATAATTTTTTACATTGTTCAGATATCATTTAAAATTCTCCCATCTAACTAATCGGTTGCTTTATTCCATCTCTCAATAATTTTTCAATATTTCTTATTCATCAGCCGATTCATTCAATAACGATATATGATTGAACTGAACTATATGGACTACGTATTATTCTATATCTATCTAATCCAAATACCTCTTTCAACGCCAATGTTTCTCCAGGAAAATCATGTAGATTCAATTCGTCAAATCCGACTATACTCCCTTTTGTAAGATGTCCTTTAATTGTTTCGAGACATATCTTGGTCGCTTCGTAAATATCAAGATCAAAATAAGCAAGGGCAATAATTGTTTCTGGATTATCCTTAAGAAACTTACCTATTTCTATCGTGGCATCTCCCTTGATTAATTGATATTTTTTTATATGCGATATAGGACTTTCTTGCTCGTGATAATCAAGAACTTGTTTTAGATAATCTTCATATCCTTTAGTTGTTGAGTAAGCATTAACTGTAACAATCTCTGATTTGCCATCCTTCTCATGCACTGAAGGAAATCCTTCAAAAGTATCAAATCCAACAATCTTACGATTATGGTTAAAAGGTTCATATATCCCTCTGAAAGATTCAAATAATGCTAGATTTCCCCCCCCCATCTTACGCCAAATTCTACAACAATACCATGGACATTTATGATTTTATTGTATAGTTCATTCATAAACAGTATTCTTGTCAAATCTTGCCTCTTAATAAATAGTCCTAAATTTGACAATAATTCATTATTTGGAATAGGGCAGTCCCTAAATAGTTTGAAAAATTTTTCTCTAAGAGATTTCTCATTTGGTGAAGAATATCCCTTGGTTTTGATATCTTGTTTTCTCATATTTTATGACCTCCTTATAGTTAATTTTGGTTGAACCTTTCGACTAATTTAAAAGAGCATCTTTGTAGTAAAATGATTTATAAAATCAGTTTCATTTTTCTGAATATGCCTCTTATAAACTTTAATAATCCCGTTTCGAAATTAATTTCTTTCATAATATTAATTACTTTGTTTTTTGATTCTCTTAAGAATAAATTAGAATTAACAGATGTACTTTTATATTTCGAATAATTCATTTAAAATCTTCCCACTTGATAATTTCATCTTTGCTAACATTTTTTAAAATTTTCATTCCTATAACTATCTCTTTAAATTTTGGGGGTATCCCTGTCCCCGGTCTTTTTATTGCTATATCTGATTCTTTTATTATTTCTCCTGCTCTAATATCTTTAGTAGCAATAAGACTTTTCCTGGCCACTTTCATTATTTCAATTTCACTTTTATTAGGCTTTTTTATTCCATCACCTAAAGCTTTTTCGATATTTCTTATTGCTTTTACCATTTCCTTTAATTCATTCGGTTCTAATGATGCTTTATGATCAGGTCCGGGCAATTTTTTATCCAAAGTAAAATGTTTTTCAATTATTTTTGCACCCATAGCCACTGCAGCAATAGGTACTTCTATACCTAATGTATGATCAGAATAACCTATCGGCAATTTAAAAGCATATGCTAAAGTTTGCATTGCTTTTAAATTAACCTCGTTAAAAGGGCAGGGATAATTAGATGTGCAATGCAATAGAATTATATTTTTATTACCTTCGTTATAAAATATTTCAATAGCCTCTTCAATTTCACTCAAACTACACATGCCTGTGGATAATATTATTGGTTTCCTTTTTTTAGCTATATTTTCTAATAAAGGATAGTTGGTAATTTCTCCAGAAGGAACTTTAAAATATGGAACTAGATCATTTAGAAAATCTGCAGCTTCCAAATGAAATGGAGTAGATAAAAAGATAATTCCAATTTCATCACAATATTTTTTTAACTTTCTGAAACTATCAAAAGGTAAGGATATTTTTTTTGCCATTTCTATCATTGAAGTTTCTTCGCCAATATTGTCAATTTGATATTTTGCCATTTTAGCATATTTTGATATACTTTTTAAGGGGATAGATGTTTGAAATTTTACTGCATCAGCACCTGCTTTCTTGGCCTCATCAACTAATCTGTAAGCCTTTAATAAATCACCATTATGATTTACACCAGCTTCCGCAATAACAAATACATGCTTTAAATTTCTAAAAATATTTGTTCCATTCATTTTTTTTCACCTCAAAATCCATCTTTTTATTCAAAAGGTCTATTTTGTTTGTTATTGATTCTATAACTTTTATTACTCTATTACTTACATCTCCATTATTAAAAGGATCATATGGATTTTCATTTAAATCAATTATTTTCTTAAATTTATAACTAGTCGCTAACTTAATTGCCTTAATTATTGAATTTTTTGAATTATCACAATTTATTACGCTAGAGCTTGATGTTCGATTCATTTGTCTATTACCAATATTTACTGCAGGAATTCTCATTGAGGGAGCTTCAATTATACCACTAGAACTATTACCAACTAAAACTTTACAATATTTCATAATACTTAAATATTTTTTTACACCCAAATTTGCAAAAACAAAACATTTTTTTCTTTTATTGCAATATCCCTCAATACGTTTAATAACATAATTGTAATTTTCATCCATTCCAGGATAAGTAAAAATAACTTGAAAGTTGGGAAATTTTGAAAGCGATATAAACAAATTACTCAATGCATCTTTTAACCTAATATTATCAAGTGTAGCTGGATGATAAGTACACAAAATTGTTGGAATTAACAAATCAACACTAAGTTCTTTTTTTAACTCTTCTATAGAAAAAAATTTTAGTTTATAAATATTTTCAATTCCTGGGGATCCAACAACAAAGATTCGCCAATCTTCTTCGCCCATTTTACTTATATTGTAGGCAGCTTCGAAAGTAGTAGCTAGATGTAAATGGGCTAATTTAGTAATTGCATTTCTTACTTGATTATCAATAGCTCCATATGTCATCTGTCCACCACCCATATGTATTATAGGAATTTTACATATAGTTGATACTATAGTTGGTATAAATAATTCATATCTATCTCCAGCGATAAAAATAATATCAGGTTTCCATTCCTCTATAGTTTGTGCAAATGACATAATTCCTGATCCCACCAATTTTGATAAGTCATTTTTTGAATCCGAGATAAAAGAACATTGAACTTTGAAAATGGGTAATTTTCCTAAAAAATCTTTTTTAATATCTTTTATTGTATTACCTAAAGATTTTAATAAATGCGCTCCACTTACAAAAAGTGCTGGTTCAATTTTTTTTGAAGATATCATTTTCCTAATAATAAATCTTAATGACCCATATTCGGATCTTGCAGATGTAAAAATTGCTATTTTCATTTTTTCCTACTATCTTAATATTTTCAACCCAAAATTATTACTTTAATTTTCATCAACAAAATAATACTTAAATATTATTTTTTCAACAATTTTTTACTAAAATAATACACAGTTATTCCTTTCATGCCGGAAATTTCATTTGGTTTTGCAGGTAACTGAAATTTTCTATTTAAACAAATATCTATCAATACTTTTAAATAATTACATCCTGACAAATGAGTAAAAGGGTACAAACCTCCAAATCGTGGATTGAAGTCAATAAAATATATATTTCCATTTTTTTCTTCAATAAAATCAACATCTAGATTCCCAACATGACAGAATGATTTGCTTATTTTTTTGGCATAAGCTACATATTTTTCATTATTTATAATTTCAGCTTTATCGGTTTCCCCTGAGCGCATCAGAATTTTTTTCTTAACACAGCAATGTAAAAAATTGCCATTTAAATCATTTAAAATATCCATACCATATTCTTGTCCATCTATAAATTGCTGTAATATTTCCTTACCTTCTTTAAAATTTTCCAATTGATTTTTATCTCTTATAACTGTTAATCCTACACTTCCACTTCCATAAATATTCTTTTTTATTAATGGGAAATTACCATTAAATTTATTTATCGAATACCATGTTTTAGGATAACTAATTCCTGCTTTTGTACATAGTTTTTCGGTTTTTTCTTTATTTAATAACGAAGTAACAAGTTTATAGTTTGATACAATTACTTTAATTCCAATAGATTTAAATTTATTAATATTTTTTGATAGAAAGGGTATCTCGTAATCCATTAGGGGTATTATAATGCCAATATTATTTTTAATGCATTCTTCCATTAAAGCATCTATATATTCTTTCTCATTTCCTTTTACTTTTGGTGTTATTATTCTCCTTATTGAAGAATCTACCCAGAATGAAGCAGTATACTTAGAAGTGTCGGAAACATAAATATTTAAATCATATCCGTCCTTTATTAAATCAATTGCGTATTTGATAAGGTAGGTTCTTCTACCAGCATTTGTAAATAAAATGTTCATTTTACTTGTTACCCCTATATTCACTTTTTAAAATACTCATAACCCATAAATCTTGATAGTTTCCATTACAAAAAAAATGTTTTCTTAATATCCCTTCATGAATAAATCCATTTCTTATATACACTTTTCGAGCTCTTTCGTTATTTGGAATTGTATATAAGTATATTCTATTCAAACCCAGCTCGAAAAAACCATATTCTAATACGAGAGGTATCACTTCATCAGGGATATGCTTTCCCCAAAATTTTTTTTCTCCAATAGTTATATAAAATTGTGCTCTTAAATTTCTTATATTTATATTTCTAAGACCTGTAATACCAATGGTCGCCTGAGGTTCTTTGTAAATGATAACAAAATTCTTCCTTGTATTACTTAACAATTGCTGTTCAAACCATTTTTTAGTACCAGCGTATGAAAGTGGCCACTCAAACATTAAAGTTTTTCGGATTTCCTCATCATTTATCCATCTAGTGTCGTGTCAAGCTCACAATGACGCACAGGCCTCCGTCATTGTGAAGCCAAAGGCCATGGTAATCTCTTGGATGATGCCCAACTTGGCTACCAGTGGTAGGGGATTGTTTCGTTTCACTCGCAATGACGCTCGAGACTTGACACGACACTAGTCCTTAGATCTAAGTCCTCTTTTTCAATTAAACGAATAATAACGTTCTTTCCGTTTAACAATTTAATCCCCTCGCTTTTAATGCTTTTTTAGTTGTGATTCTGCAAAATCACAAATTAATTTTATACCTAAATATATATCCTCTTTATTGGTAGCTAAAGATATCCTTATATAATCATCCCAGTCTTTTCCAAAGGCAATTCCAGGTGTAGTTGCAATATGCTTTTCCTTTATGAGATTGGTAGCAAAGTTATTCGAATTCATTCCTGTTTTTGATATATTCAAAAAAGCAAAAAGACCGCCTTTTGGCAAAACACAACCTACTATACTCTGAGATTTTAATACATGATTAATAATCATGGCTCTTTCTTTAAGCTTATTATTATATATCATTATATGATTTTTATCCCCATCAAGTGCTGCAATTGCTCCTTTTTGGACAAATGTACAAGTATTTGTATTTATATGCTGCTGTAGCTTGAAAAACTTTTCTCGAAGTTTATCTGGAAAAACAGCATAACCAATTCTCCAACCAGTCATGGAATAGGATTTGCTAAATCCATTAATTGTTATAACCAAGTCTTCCATTCCTGGGAATGAAGCTGGGCTAATTGTTTTCTCACCTGAATAATTGAAAAGACTGTATATCTCATCAGAAATTACAAAAATATTACATTTTTTAGCTATATTTACTACGGTTTCTACTTCTTTATAAGAAAATATTTTTCCTGTTGGGTTGTTCGGAGAATTTAGAAGTATGGCTTTCGTTTTTGGTGTTATTACTTTTTTAATCTTCTCTATTGGCAATCTTAAATCTTTCTTGTTTAAAGGTATTTCAATAATATAAGATTTGGGCTCAGCTATTTTAATACAAGGATTGTAACTTACATATGAAGGCGTAATATTAATTATTTCATCACCAGGTTTGAGAATACTCATTAAAGCAAAAAGAATAGCTTGCTTTGCTCCTGGAGTTATTATTATATTATCTGGCTTAACTTGAATGTTGTTACTGAATATAAGGGAATCAGCAATTTTTTTTCTCAATTCAAGTAATCCCATGGGATTTGAATATCTAGTAAATCCGGATAGCATAGCCTGATATGTAGCTTCAATAATGTGATTAGGTGTCGGAAAATCTGGTTCTCCTAGCCCCAAGGATATAATTTTTACTCCTTCTCTATTAAGACATCTAGCAACTTCAGCAAATTTCAGAGTTAACGAATCTGTTATTTCTTTTTCGAAAATCATATGCTTACCTCATTTTTAAATTTCAATATCCTTTAATTGTGCTAACTATATTTTCGAGTTTTCTTTTATTTAGATAATTAATTAAATTTTGATAGACAACATTAAATCGCCGTTCATGTACCCGATCGGAAAACCAAGAGTTTTTAGGTGTTATTATCAATTTATTAAAATTCCATAATTGGTTGTGAACTTCTAAGGGTTCATTTTCGAATACATCAAGCGCAACTCCTAGGAATTTTTTTTCATTTAGAAGTTCTATTAAGTCATTTTCATTAATTATCCCACCTCTTGAGATATTAATTAATATTGAATTGTCTTTAATTTTTTCCATCAAATTATAGTTAAATAAATGTTGTGTTTTTTTTGTCAAAGGTAAAGTAATCACTACTATATCTGAAATTGGTAGAATATTCATTATGTAGGACATTGAGTAACACTCGTCAAATCCTTTAACTAAGTGCCCATCTGTATTAATACCGATAATATTTTTAACAAAAGGCTTTAAACGTTTGGAAATCTCAATTGCTACCGAACCAGTACCTACTAACAAAGTGTGTTTGTTACTAAGTTCTATTATGTTGCGATTAAATTCCCATTTTTTTTCATTTTGCTTCTCAAAAAAAAATCTCGCACACTTTGAAATATCTAGTATCTTTCCTACTACCCATTCTGCAATAGGTATACTACAAACACCTTTCATGTTTGTAATTATAATTTCTGGTCTTGATTTGATCTCTCTTGTAAGCTGGTTTATTCCAGTACTTACTAATTGAATCCATTTCAATTTTGACATTTTTTTTATCTGGATTTTCAAAAAAGGGTTTAGGCATATTAGTACTTCTATGTTTGAAAAATCCATTTGATTTGTAATTTCTTTTTCATCTATAATAGTTAGATTTACTCCAAGCTTTTTTATTAAATCATGTTTTCTCTTATTAAAAGGTTTTGTCAAAAGTACATTCAACATAGCACCCTCCTATAAAAAGACTAAATAAATGTTTATCCTATCTTAATACCCTTTTAATTATTAAAGCTGCCTTCCTTATATCCTCTTCCTCATTTAAAGTTGAACTAGGCAGACATATGCCCTGATTATAAATCTCATAGGAATTCGGACAAGGTTTTGAAAATTTCTTTAAATAGGGCATTTCATTTGCTGGCATAAAAATCCTTCTTGTCGGAATTCCTTTTTCTTTTAATTTTAACATCAAATTATCTATATCTATATTATTTTCATCAATTTTAATACAGGTAAGCCACCAACTGCCAGAGGCATTATCAGATTCTTCTTGAAATTTAATATAAGGTAAATCATTAAATTCTTCTTGATATATCCTTCTGAATTTTCTTTTCTTCTCTAAAAATTTATCAATCCTTTCTAATTGTGCCAAACCTAAAGATGCTTCAATATTGGTCATTCTATAATTAAATCCTATTTCAGGATGATAATATCCTTTAGAGGCATCTCTTGCTTGGTTTACTAAAAATTTAATATGTTCAGCTTGTTTTTGATTATTGCTTACTATCATACCCCCGCCACCGGTAGTAATTAATTTATTCCCATTAAAACTAAAACAACCAAAATTTCCAAAGGTACCAGTTTGTCTGTTTTTATAAGTCGCCCCTAAACTTTCAGTAGCATCCTCGATTACAAATAAGTTGTTTTCTTGGGCAATTTCTATTATTTCCTCGATATTGCAGACACTTCCATATAAATGTACCGGGATTATTGCTTTGGTCTTTTTAGTAATAGCTTTTCTAATTTCCTGTGGGTCAATATTCCAGGTAATAGGATCCACATCTACAATTACCGGTTTAGCTCGAACGAATAAAATAGGATTTATAGTTGCAATAAAGGTGAGAGCGGGTACAATTACCTCATCCCCTTCTCCGATTCCTAATTGATAAAGTGCCATATGAAGGGCAGCAGTACCACTTTGGGTCGATACAGCTCTTTCTGCTCCTATATATTGGGCAAATTTTTCTTCAAATTCAGGGACAAAAGGACCTACAATAGAAACAAAATTAGTATCAATTGCTTTGGTGAGATATTTTTTTTCTAAATCACCTAAATTAGGATCATCGAGAAATACTTTAGACATTGTAAATTCCTTCTTTATATATATTTAAATTTTCTCTAAACCAATCTATAGTTTTCTCTAAACCTTCCTCCAATGTATAGTGTGGTTTCCACCCGGTAAGATTTTGTGCCTTAGAATAATCACATACTAATCTTTGAACTTCACTTTTTTCAGGTCTAATGCGTTTACTATCTACTTTAACTTTTAAATCAACTTTAGTTAATTTGCTTATAAGGGTAGCCAGATCACGAATAGAAATATCTGTAGTGGAGCCTATATTAATAACCTCACCTAAAGTATTTTGATGTAAGCCTAATTTATACATCCCCTCTACTGCATTCAAAACATAATTAAAGTCTCTACTTGAATTTAAATTACCTAATTTTATATCTTTTTTACCATTTAAGGCTTGAGAAACAATGGTAGGAATTACGGCGCGGGCTGACTGCCTTGGACCAAAAGTATTAAAAGGCCTCACAATAGTAACTGGTAAATTAAAAGATAAATAAAATGTTTTAGCTAAATAATCAGCACTTGCTTTTGTAGCTGCATAAGGAGATTGAGGATTAATAGGATGATTCTCGTTAATAGGAATATGTTGAGCAGTTCCGTATACTTCACTGGTGGAAGTATGAATTATTCTTTTTGTTTCAAGTTCACGTGCAGCTTGTAAAATATTGTAAGTTCCTTCAATATTTGTTTTTATATAGGCTAAAGGCGAATAATAAGAATAAGAAATACCTATAAGGGCTGCTAAGTGAAACACATAATCTATCCCTTTCATACTTTCGTAGACAGAATCATAATCCCGAATATCACCTGAATATATTTCGATATCATCAATATATTTCGATTTCTCCAGCCATCCCCAATAATTGCGGGAATTATAGCGGACGAATGCTTTGACTTTATGTCCTTTTTCCACTAGATATTCAGTGAGGTGAGAACCTATAAAACCACCTGCACCGGTAACTAATATTTTCGCCATTTTATGTGCTCCTTTTAGAATTCTTTTTATAGAATTGATCAATTACTGATTATTTTTTAGGATATTTTCTATGTTAATTATTTTAATATTTTTTTGAATATTTTTATATTTTCTTATTTCTTTGGTTAATTCTTTCGGGTTGTTGGTAGAAAGTATGATTATTTTTTTACTGGAGAGATTATTATGGTTAGAGTATTGAGTTAGAAAATTTGTAATAGAAATGGTCTGCTGGCCTAAGAATTTTTCTTTAGATGGATCATCGGTTATAATAGCATTTAGTTTTAAAGGAGTACTTATTCCGGCGTAGTAAGTAATCTCAGCAAGATGGCCTGTGCCATAAATATTTATCGTCTTTTCTCCTTTTTGGTAGAGTTTCATTAAATAAGCAGTAAGTAGATCTTTGGTGTAATGATAATAATGGAGGGTTTCCTGGAAACGTGTATACATCAAGCGGCTGACATTTGCCATGCCTTCGGGGGTAATAAGATAGAGAATTTTACGACCGGTCATTTTTTGGGCTTTTATCCAACCCCGATGAATCAAGTTTTGCAGGATAGAGTTAGTTAGGCCTAGGGAGATGTTTAGACGGTGAGATAAAGAACGTTGGGATTGGGAGGGGTCAGCCTTCAATTGTAATAGAGTGTCGAGATGTTTTTTAGTGGGCATTGTTAATACCTCGCGGTTTCGGGTTTAAAACCTGTTTTTGGTTTATGGTTTTTAGTTAATAAAGGTTTCGGGTTTAAAACCTGTTTTTGGTTTATGGTTTTTAGTTTATGGTTTTTTAGAGATTTAATAAGATTAG